>DATAHI010000160.1:0-8028 GCA_036263255.1 Oxalicibacterium sp.
TTCCTTACGCCTTGATGGCGAGCGTCAGCACACCGGCGACAATCAGGCCTACGCCCAGCACCTTATATATGCTTACCGACTCACCGAGAAAAAACATGCCCGCCAGCGTGGTCAACACCACGCCGAGCGACACCAACGGATAGGCAAGACTCACTTCGAGCCTGCCAAGCACGAGCAGCCACAGGGCCGCACTCGCGCCGAAACAGATCATGCCGCCCCAGATTGCCGGACTGGTCAACGCCAGCCAGTAGATCGAACGCATGCCGCTCGCCATCGCCTGCTGCATGGCTGACGCCGACATGCCGATCTTCATCAGCACCTGTGCCGCCGCCGTCAGGCATACGCAAAAGAAGGCAAGCAGCAAAGCGGCAAAATGGCTCATGCAAATCCCCATGGAATCGCTGCGGCAACTGCAATGCAAGCGATCGCTATCGCGACGATCCAGCTCGCGCGGTCCGTGATGGCGAACAGCAGCGGATCATCATGGATTTCCATGCGTGACGTCTTCAGCCACAGACGCATGACCCAAAACAACGCGACGGGCAAGATCAGCCATAGCAATTCCACATGCGGATACATGGCGCCGCCGATCTGGCTGTCCACATAGAGTGCCAAAAGCATGACGGCGACAAACCCACTCGCCAGTCCCATTGAAATGAGGTACGGCAGATCGCTGGAGCGATAACCGCGTCCGGCAAGCGCGACGTTGCCGTCGCCACTCATGAATTCCAGCTCGGCACAGCGCTTGACCAGCGCCAGGCTAAGGAAAATGAACAGCGAAATCGCCAGCAGCCAGTTCGACACCAGCACCGCGCTGACGATGCCGCCGGCCAGCACGCGGTGCGTATACAGCGAAGCAAGCACCAATACATCGACGATGGCAATCTGCTTCAGTCGCGCCGAATATAGCAGCGTGACGACGATGTACAGGAGCAGCATGCCGAAGAAAGCCGGTGCAATTGCGGCAGCCAGCAGCAACGACAGCGGCAGAAGGATCGCTACCAGCAGCACGCCGACCGGAATACTCAATGCTGCTGACGCGAACGGTCGATGTTGCTTACGCGGATGCGCACGATCCGCCGCGAGGTCAAACAGATCGTTGACGACGTAGGTCGCGGAAGCACACATGCCGAACGCGATGAATGCGATCAGCGTTACCAGCCAGCGCAGTGAATCTGTCTCGTGCCCCGCCAGCAGCGGCACGAACAGCAACGCGTTCTTCGCCCACTGATGCAAACGCAAGGCCTTGACGACGGCTCTGATACGGAATGGTCGCGGCGCAATGATCAGCGAGGGCGCGCCAAGTTTCTCCGCCTGTCGCACCACGGAGCGCGAGGCATTGATCACGATCACTTCAGCGGCTTTCGCCCAGATCGGCAGATCGGCGTGACCGTTTCCCGCATAAGCGAAACCCTCGCCATCGGCGTCCTGCACGATCGCCTGCAGCTTCTTATGCGCTTTCAGGTTGATCTGCTCATCACTGCCAAGTACGGCATCAAACATTCCCAGATGTTCAGCCACGTGCTGCACCAAACGACGATCCGAGGCGCTGGCGAGAACCACACGCCGCCCTGTTTCGCGTTCGCGGCGCAGCCAGTTCAGCACATCATGGTTATACGGCAGAAGCTTGGCGTTCGGCGTAACGCGCTGCGCAATCTGCGCTTTCAGGTACCCGCGGCCGCGCATCAGCCATAGCACCAGGGCGAAGACATAAAGCGGATTTCGTTTGATCAACAGCAATACCGATTCGAACAGAAGATCGGTATGGATAAGAGTGCCGTCGAGATCGATGTACAGCGGCCGCCGGCTTTCCTCCACGCGCGCGCCAGCATTTGCGGGCTGCGCATGGAAAGACAGACTGCCGGGGGAAACGCTCAAATCGCCACCTGGATGCAAAGAGAAAATCGGGAGAGTGCGTGGTTGATTGCGCCGTTGATCATGCCGGAAGATAAGCAAGGCAAAGATGCGACGCGGAGCTCGTGCAGCAATTGCCTGCCTTTCGGGGCCACCTATTCGCTGCCGTCACCGACCGGAATTGTCCTTGTTCACACCATGATCGTCAACTTGCGCGCGGCGCTCATCCCTGCAGCAGGCGACCTTCGGCCTTGGCGAGACCTTCCAGGGCTCCGCGCAGCACGATGATGTCGCCGGACTGCAATACCGTGTCACGAGCGCAATCGACGCGCATTTTCCCGCGGCGCAAGGTCGTCACCTCTGCGCCGAGCGCAGGCAGGTCGAGTTCCTGCAACGACTTGCCGATCGCCGCGGCTTCCTCGGTCAATGCCACCGAACGCAAACGCAATTGCAGATGATCGTCATCGGCCGCATCGCTGGCGCCATGAAAATAGCCACGCAGCGACGCATAGCGCTCACCACGCGCCGCCTGCACACGGTGCACGACCTTGCGCAGTGGCACTCCCATCGAAAGCAACGCGTGCGAAGCGAGCATCAGGCTGCCTTCGATTGCCTCGGGCACCACTTCGGTGGCGCCGGCGGCACGCAGTTTGTCGAGATCCGAATCGTCATAGCTGCGCACAATGACAGGCAGGGTGGGGACGATATCGAGGGCGTTGTGCAGCACCTTCAATGCCGAAGGCGTGTTCGCATAGGTGATCACGAGCGCGGCGGCACGGTTGATACCCGCCGCGACCAGGCTCTCTCGGCGCGCTGCGTCGCCATACGACACATGCGCGCCAGCGGATTGCGCTTCCTGCACGCGGTCCGGATCGAGATCGAGCGCATGATAGGGAACGCCCTCTTCTTCCAGCAGACGCGCGAGGCTTTGGCCGGTGCGGCCGAAGCCGGCGACGATGACATGCTTTTGCGCGGTCATCGTTCGCGTCGCGATTTGCGTCAGTGCCAGCGATTGCGTCATCCATTCATTGCGCGACAGCTTGAGCACGATGGCATCGGATTTCGCGATCAGGAAGGGGGCGAGCAGCATCGACAGCACCATCGATGCCAGCACCAGCTGAATGAGCTGCGGCGTCATCAGGTTCAGTTCCCCGCTCTGGCTCAGCAACACAAACCCGAATTCACCTGCCTGCGCCAGGCCGAGCCCGGTACGCAGCGCCACGCCGGTGGGGGCGCCGAACATGCGCGCCAGCAGCGCGATCAGGCCGAACTTCAGTGCGACCGGTCCGATCAGCAGGATCAGCACCAGCCACCATTGGTCGAGCACTAGCCGCACATTGAGCAGCATACCGACCGTGACGAAGAACAAGCCGAGCAGCACGTCACGGAAAGGCTTGATGTCTTCTTCCACCTGATGCTTGTATTCGGTTTCCGAAATCAGCATCCCGGCGACGAAAGCGCCCAGCGCGAGCGAAAGGCCCGCCATCTCGGTGATCCAGGCGGCGCCCAGCGTGACCAGCAGCAGGTTCAGCATGAACAATTCCTGCGAGCGGCGCTTGACCACGATGCGGAACCAGCTGCGAATCAGCCGCTGGCCAAAAAACAGCAGCAGGACCAGCACCACTGCCGCCTTGACACCGGCCCACAGCAAGGTGCCGGCCAAATCACCGTGCTGATGCGCAATGGCCGGCACCAAAATCAGCAAAGGGACCACGGCCAGATCCTGGAACAGCAAGATGCCGATAATGCGTCGGCCGTGTTCGCTTTCCAGCTCAAGCCTTTCGGTCAGCATCTTGGAAACGATGGCGGTAGACGACATCGCGAGCGCGCCACCCACCGCGAATCCGGCTTGCCAACCCACGTTGCTTGATTGCGGCATCACCTGTGCCATCAGCCAGCCGAGTGCCGTCGTGGCGGCAATCGTGACCAGCACCTGCGCCAGCCCCAACCCGAACACGGTGCGCCGCATGGCAGACAACTTGGGCAGCGAGAATTCGAGGCCGATCGAGAACATCAGAAACACCACGCCGAATTCGGCGAGCGTGTGGGTCGTGGCATTGTCGTCCGCAAGACGAAGGCCATACGGGCCAATGACGATACCGACCACCAGATAGCCGAGCATGGGCGGCAAATGCATGATGCGGAAGGCAACCACGCCCAGCACCGCGGACGCGAGCAGCAACAGTGTGAGTTCGAGTGCAGAGAACATGGGAATGAAGGCAGTCGAATCGATCTTGCAAGAATGATGCAAGCTTGCATCAGTCATGCTCCAGTTATCTGGCAGGTTTTTTGCTAGCGATTCGTTTATACTCTGCGCATGAGTGTAACCCATGCCCCTTCTTCCTCGGAAAGTTTCGATGCCGCGCGCGCCCTGCAATTCGCGTGCGATACGGTACAGATCGAAGCGGATGCGCTGTTGGCATTGAAGCAACGCATTGCCAGCGATCCCGAAAACCGTTTCAGCAAGGCCGTCGAACTGCTGTTTCACTGCCGCGGCCGTGTAGTCGTATCCGGCATCGGCAAGTCCGGCCATATCGCACGCAAAATTGCCGCCACACTTGCCTCGACCGGCACACCGGCACTGTTCGTGCACGCGGCCGAAGCGTCGCACGGCGACCTTGGCATGATCACGGCGGACGACGCGCTGATCGCCATTTCGTACTCCGGCGAAGCAGGCGAACTGCTCTCCATCGTCCCCATCATCAAACGCATGGGCGCCAAGCTGATCGCCATCACCGGCAACGACGCGTCCAGTCTCGCGGAGCTGGCAGACGTGCATCTGAATGTAAAAGTCGACAAGGAAGCCTGCCCGCTGAATCTTGCGCCGACCGCCAGCACCACGGCCACGCTAGCCATCGGCGATGCGCTCGCCACTGCGCTGCTTGACGCGCGCGGCTTCGGCGAAGAGGATTTCGCGCGCTCGCATCCCGGCGGCGCGCTGGGCCGCCGCCTGCTGACGCATGTGCGCGACATCATGCGCACCGGCGAGGCGATTCCCTCGGTCCACGAAGACGCGACGCTGTACGCCGCCCTGCTGGAAATCAGCCGCAAGGGCATGGCGATGACAGCCATCGTCGATGACAAAGGCCACGCGGTCGGTGTATTTACCGACGGCGATCTGCGTCGCCTGATCGAAAACGTTCAGGATTTTTCGACGCTGACCATCGCGGAAGTCATGCACCGCAATCCGCGCAGCGTGCATCCCGACCAACTCGCGGTAGACGCGGTCGACATGATGGAAGAATTTCGCATCAATCAGCTGTTGGTCAACGATAGCGACGGCAAGCTGGTCGGCGCACTGCATATCCACGATCTGACCCGAGCGAAAGTCATCTGATGAGCGAGCAGAACGACGCCATTGCGCGCGCCGCGCGCATCCGCCTGATGATCTTCGACGTCGACGGCGTGCTGACAGACGGCCGCCTGCATTTCGGTCCCGACGGCGAAATGATGAAAACCTTTAACGTGCTCGACGGCCACGGCATGAAGTTGCTGCAAGCGGCTGGCGTGACGACCGCCATCATCAGCGCGCGGCAATCGCCCATCGTACTGCGCCGTGCGGCAGACCTTGGCATTACGCATGTAATGCAGGGTATCCACGACAAGAGGGAAGCGTTCGAAGAGCTGCTGCGCGTCACGCAGACCGATGCGCAGCATTGCGGCTTCGTCGGCGACGATGTAATCGACCTGCCGATCCTGACGCGCGTCGGCTTCGCGGCCAGCGTGCCGAATGGTCATATTGAAGTCCGTTCGCGCGTGCACTATGTGACGCAGGCTGGCGGGGGCCGCGGTGCGGTGCGCGAGCTGTGCGATTTCATCCTGCGCGCACAAGGCTCCTACGAAGCCGCGATCGCGTCCTACCTCTCCTGAGTTGAACAGCCATGAGCGGATTCCAGGCAAACAGCGTACGTATTGTCATCCTGATCGTCGTCAGTGCCGCGCTTGCGTTGGGCAGCCTGTGGTTCGTTCAGGTCATGCAGCACAAGAGCGAGGACATGTTTCCTGCCAAGCAGCGCACGGAGCCAGACTACTACGTCGAGAAATTCAATTTCGTGCGCACCGGACCGAACGGCGATGCGCATTACACGTTGAGCGGTACGAGAATGACACACAACCCGCAGGACGACTCCTATTTCATCGACAATCCGGTCATGCACAGTTACAGCAATACGCGGCCACCGATGCTGATCCGCTCCGACACGGCGACTGTCGAAAATGACAGTACGGAAGTGCACATGCACGACAACGTGCTGGTCGACCGCCCGGCCGGACCGAATTCGCCGCACTTCCAGCTTAAAAGTAATTACCTGCTTGCACTGCCGGATGAAGACATCGTCAAGACACCGAACCCGGTGCAAATCGTGCAAGGTACGTCGACGCTCACCGGCACCGGCATGTTCGCCAACAACGCGACCGGCGAATTCCGCCTGAGCGGCAACGTCCACGGTCACTATATTCCAGCCGCAACCCAATGAGCTGCGCTCTTCGTCAGAGAAACGTCATGAATCGAATTCTTTCCATCGCGCTTGTCCTGCTCACGTTCGGCGGCATCGCGCATGCCGAGAAGGCCGACAAAACCAAGCCGACCAACGTCGAAGCCAATCACATGGAATACGACGACATCAAGCAGGTGAACGTCTTTACCGGCAACGTTGTGCTGACGCGCGGCACGATTCTGATGCGAGCTGACAAGATGGTCGTCACGCAAGATCCGCAGGGCTACCAATACGTGACGCTGTATGCGCCGCCGGGTGGACTGGCAAGCTTCCGACAGAAGCGCGACGGCGGTGAAAACCAATGGATAGATGGCCAGGCCGAACGCATCGAATACGACGACAAGGCTGAAATCGTGAAGCTCTTTTCCAAGGCCCGCATGCGCCGGCTGGAGGGCGACAAGCCGACCGATGAAGTGGAAGGACAATTCATTTCCTACGATACGCGCACCGAATTCTTCACCGTGCACAACACGTCGAACGGCGACAGCAAAACCGGTGGCGGCCGCATTAAAGCCGTGATTCAACCGCGCAAGGAACAATGAGATGTCGAGCAAGCTGATCGTTAGCGGGTTGCAGAAGACCTATGGCTCGCGCCAGGTCGTGCGCGATGTCGCGTTGCAGGTTGAAAGCGGCGAAGTCGTGGGTCTGCTCGGCCCCAATGGTGCGGGCAAGACAACGTCGTTCTACATGATCGTCGGCTTGGTGCCGTCGGACCACGGCGAAATCGTGCTCGACGGCGTCGATATCTCGCGCTTGCCGATTCACCGACGCGCACTGCTCGGTCTGTCGTACCTGCCGCAGGAAGCATCGGTGTTCCGCAAACTGAGCGTCGAAGACAACATCCGCGCGGTGCTGGAACTGCAACGCGTGAACGGCAAATCATTGACCGAACCGCAGCTTGAACAGCGGCTCGATACGCTGCTTGCCGATCTGCAGATAGAGAAGCTGCGCGGCAACCAGGCGATGTCCTTGTCGGGCGGCGAGCGCCGCCGTGTGGAAATCGCACGCGCCTTGGCAACCAATCCACGCTTCGTGCTGCTGGACGAACCGTTCGCCGGCGTCGATCCGATCGCCGTGATCGAAATCCAGCGCATCGTGCGCTTCCTCAAGGAGCGCGGCATCGGCGTGCTGATCACCGACCACAACGTGCGCGAAACGCTCGGTATTTGCGATCGCGCCTACATCATCAACCAGGGCGCGGTGCTTGCCAGCGGCCGGCCCGACGACATCATCGCCAACGAATCGGTGCGGCGCGTGTATCTGGGCGAACACTTTCGCATGTAACGCCGCGTCATGAAACAGTCTCTTCAGCTTCGGGTCTCGCAGCATCTGGCGCTCACGCCACAGTTGCAGCAATCGATCCGTCTGCTGCAATTGTCGACGCTGGAATTGCATCAGGAGCTTGAACAGATCCTTGCCGATAACCCGATGCTGGAACGCAGCGACGATCCGCTCGACAACGCGGTCCGTCTGCTGGCGGATGGCGCGGTCAGTCCCAATGCAAGCAGCGACTATGCGTCTAGCGACGCCGCACCGCAAAGCACAGATAGCGAAACCCCTCTCGATGCATCCGCCGGTAGCGACGAACCGTCCGTCGGCAGCGATACGGAATGGAGCTTTGACGATGTCGCGCGTACGTCGAAGGAACCGGAAGACGACGAGGGCCGTCCGCAGCTGG
>DATAHI010000161.1:0-1819 GCA_036263255.1 Oxalicibacterium sp.
AATCGACGAAGGGCATCTGCGCCGCGATACCGATCCGCAGCTGATGTTGTTCGAACTGTATAGCTTCACCTTGGGTCTGCATCATGACGCGCGCTTTCTGCATCTGCCCGATGCCGTGCGTCTGACGTGGGCCGCGCTGGAAAAACTGATCGTTTCGTACCAAAGCGAGGGCGCTAGCCGCTAGCTGCCTGCAAGCTAGCAACGTTGGCGGCGCCCTCGGGCCAATAACCTGCATCGGAGACACCACATGGGACAGTACGCCGCGCCGTTGCGCGACATGCAATTCGTGCTGCACGAGCTGCTGAACGTCGAGGACGAAGTCAGGCAGATGCCGAAGCATGCGGACCTCGACGCCGACACGATCAACCAGGTGCTCGAAGAAGCCGGCAAGTTCTGCGCCGAAGTACTGTTCCCGCTGAACCAGAGCGGCGACAAGGAAGGCTGCACCTACGCAGGCGACGGCGTCGTCACCACGCCGGCGGGGTTCAGGCAGGCCTATCAGCAATTCATCGAAGCCGGCTGGCCCGCGCTTGCCTGCGACCCGAACTACGGCGGCCAGGGGCTGCCCGCATTCGTCAATAACGCGCTCCATGAAATGCTGAACTCGGCGAACCAGGCATGGACCATGTATCCGGGCCTGTCGCACGGTGCCTATGAATGCCTGCATCAGCACGGCACCGAGGAGCAAAAATCACTGTATCTGCCCAAGCTGATCTCCGGCGAGTGGACCGGCACCATGTGCTTGACTGAAGCGCATTGCGGCACCGATCTCGGTCTGCTGCGCACGAAGGCGGAGCCGCAGCCGGACGGCTCGTACAAACTCACCGGCAGCAAGATTTTCATCTCCGCTGGCGAGCACAATATGTCGCAGAACATTCTGCATCTGGTGTTGGCGCGTCTGCCCGATGCGCCGGCCGGCACGCATGGAATTTCACTGTTCGTCGTTCCGAAGTTTTTGCCGAAGGACGACGGCACGCCGGGCGAGCGCAATCCTATTTTTTGCGGCGGTCTCGAAGAGAAGATGGGCATCCACGGTAACGCCACGTGCCAGATGAACATTGACGGTGCGAAAGGCTGGCTGGTCGGCGAGCCGAACAAGGGCTTGAATGCGATGTTCGTGATGATGAACACCGCGCGCCTCGGCGTCGGCATGCAGTCGCTCGGCCTGACCGAAGTGGCGTACCAGAATGCGCTGGCGTACGCGAAGGACCGCCTGCAGATGCGCAGCCTGTCCGGCCCGAAGCTGCCGGAAAAGCCGGCCGATCCGATCATCGTGCATCCCGACGTGCGTCGCATGCTGCTGACGGCGAAGGCCTATGCGGAAGGGGGGCGCGCCTTCAGTTCCTATGTCGCGCTGCAGATCGATCGCGAGTTGCACCACCCGGACGAAAACGTGCGCAAGGAAGCGGCGGATGAGGTCGCGTTGCTGACGCCCATCGTCAAGGCCTTCCTGACGGACAATGGCTGGATTGCGACCTCCGAATCGATGCAGGTCTACGGTGGCCACGGTTTCATCTCCGAGTGGGGCATGGAGCAGTACGTGCGCGATTCGCGCATCAACATGATTTACGAAGGCACGAACACGATCCAGTCGCTCGATCTGCTGGGCCGCAAGATCCTGATGGATAACGGTGTCAAGCTGCGCAAGCTCGGTGAAAAGATTCGCAGCTTCATCGAGGACAATGGTCTCGACGAAGATCTGGGGGAGTTCATCACGCCGCTCGCCGATCTGGCTGCCAAAGTCGAGAAACTGACGGCAGAAATCGGCATGAAGGCGATGACGAATCCGGAAGAAGTCGGCGCTGCGGCGGTTCCTTAC
>DATAHI010000162.1:0-1618 GCA_036263255.1 Oxalicibacterium sp.
GACAATGCACCACCGATGAAGGCGCCGAGCAGCGACATTACGATGCCGAAAATCTTCGTGACGGCTGCCACCTCGTCCTTCGTATAACCCATGTCGACATAGAACGGGTTGGCCATGATCCCCATCACGACGTCACTGATGCGATAGATCGCGATTAGTGCCAACACAATTACCGCCTGCCAACGGTAGCGCAGCAGGAAATCGCGGAAAGGACCGATCACGACATCGTCGAGCCAGGTCTTCAGATCCTTGGCCGGCGGTAGAGCGCGGCGTACCGGCTCGGCGGAAAACAGCACGGTGATCACGCCGACCAGCATCGACGCCGCCATCACGAGATAAGCCACGCGCCAAGCGCTTGCCTGATAGATGTCGGCGCTGATCTGCGCACGTGCGGCGATCCACAGTACGCCCGCGCCGGCCCAGATCATCGCGAGGCGATAGCCGGTCTGATAGCTCGCGGCAAGCGCAGCCTGGCGGTCGACGTCGGCTGATTCGATGCGGAAGGCGTCGAGTGAGATGTCCTGCGTGGCGGAGCCGAACGCTGTCAGCAGCGCGCACCACACCAGCGGCTCCAGCGATATGTGAGGATCGTGATAGGCCATGCCGCACAAGCCGCCGATGATCATCGCTTGCGCCAGCAGCAGCCAGCTGCGGCGACGGCCCAGCCATGTTGTCAGAAACGGAATCGGCACACGGTCGACCAACGGCGCCCACGCCCACTTGAATGCATAGGCGAGGCCGACCCAGCTGAGATAGCCGATGGTGCTGCGGTCGATCCCTGCTTCGCGTAGCCAGAAACTCAGTGTGCCGAGCACCAGCATCAATGGCAGGCCGGCGGAAAAGCCGAGCAGCAGCATGCGCAGGGTGGCGGTTTCGAGGTAGACCTTGAGCGTATCGGCCCAAGAGCGAGCGGTGCCGGATTGGCGAAATATCATGTGCTGACCTTCATCGATGCCGCCGCATGCGCGACGGCAGGCTCAGATGCTGACACAAGCGCGCAGCAGCGGCAAGCGCAACGGGCTAGGCGCCGCGCTGAAAAAGAAAAGGCCGCTCGCGCGGCCTTCGAAAGACTGTCGTCTTGCTAACGCAAGGACTTGGTCAGCACATCACGCAGCGTCGCAGCAAGTTCGCCCGGGCGGAATTTCGGAATGTAGGCATCCGCGCCGGCACCGCGTACGTGATCTTCATTGGTCGCGCCGGAGAGCGACGAATGGATCACGACCGGCACTTGCTTGAAGCGGGCGTCGCCCTTGGTCTTGCGCGTGAGCGTGAAACCATCCATCTCCGGCATTTCCAGGTCGGTGAGCAGCAGTGCGACCTTGTCGGTGACGGGCTGCCCCGAGGCCTGCGCTGCATTGCCGAATTCTTGCAACTTGTCCCATGCTTCCTGTCCGGTCTTTGCCATCACGTACGGCAGCTTCATCGTCTCCAGGCAGTTGCCGATCAACATGCGCGCAGACGAAGAATCGTCGGCCACAAGAATCACGGCGCCCGGAGGCAGTGCCGGCACGCCGTTCGCTTCTTCCTCGGTGACATCCGCGATTTCGCTCGGCATCACGGTGCGCAGGATTTGCTCGACGTCCAGCACCAGTGCCAAGCGCGGATTGCCGGATTCGTC
>DATAHI010000163.1:0-15036 GCA_036263255.1 Oxalicibacterium sp.
TACAGGCCGAGCTTGTTCAGTGTTTCCACCGCAGCAGCGCCATAGGGCGCGAGCTTGGGCGATGCGATCGCGAGATGTGCGAAGTCCCCCTTCTTCAATACCTCGCCCTTGGAATCCACATAATCGGGCTTCGGCGACCACAACACCAGCTTGCCGGTCGCATAGGTGAAGCGCGAACCGGCGACGATACCGTTTTCCTTCTCCAGTTTTGCTGGCGTTTCATCGTCCGCGGCGAGGAAGACGTCGAAAGGCGCGCCGTTCTTGATCTGCGCATAGAACTTGCCGGTGGAACCGAAGGACAGTACAGCCTTGTAGCCGGTGGTCCTTTCGAAATCGGCGGCGATCGCTTTCATCGGCGCGGTGAAATTCGCGGCAACCGCGACCTGGACTTCATCGGCGAAAGCGGAAGCAGCCAAGGCCAGCATCAATAGGCCAGTGAGCAGGCGAGGAAATGTCTTCATGATGATCTCGATGTGAAGTGAATAAACCTAGGCCGGCACTGCGAGGATGATGTGCGATGCCTTGATCAGCGCGGAGGCGCGCATACCTTCCTTCAGCCCCAGCGTCTTGACGCTCTCATTCGTGATGATGGCGGCCACCGTTTTGCCGCCCGGCAGTTCGATCACGACTTCGGCATTGACCGCGCCTTCCTGGCGGCGCACCACGGTGCCGGAGAGGCAGTTGCGCGCGCTGGTCTTGATGTGCTGATCGACGGCGAGAACGATCCACTGCGCTTTGACCAGCGCATAGGCTTCGCTGCCCTTCTCTAATGCGAGATGTTCCGCGCTGTCATTGGTGATGATGGCCGCCAGTTCGGAGCCGCTGCCGATGTCAAGGATGACTTCGGCGTTGACCGCGCCGCGCTGCACCGACTTCACGGTACCGAGGAATTGGTTGCGCGCGCTGGTCTGCATGTCGAATCTCCTGCTCATCCGATAGTACTGATCGAAATCGTCCATCATGCGGCTCACGGCCGCGGGTACCGACGCCCACTCCTGTTCCAGCCGACGATAAGTGGCGACCATGCGCCGGCCGTATTCGGTCAGGCTCGTGCCGCCGCCGCTGCTGCCGCCCGGCTGGCGTACGACCAGTGGCTCGCGCGACAGGTTATTGATCGCTTCCACTGCCTGCCACGCCGCCTTGTAGCTCATGCCCATCGCGGTCGCCGCGGCGGAAATCGAGCCGGACGCGTCGATGCGTTCCAGCAGCTCCAGGTGATCCCAGCGTTTGCCGCGCGATTTGGACAAGCCTTCCAGCTTGACCGGCGCTTCCGATTTCTTCATGACGCTCATGCGTGTCTTGCGAAAAGCGCTACTATACACGTTATTACTTTTAACGACATAACGGTTGATCCGCTCTTCTTACGCCGTCTCACATTGCGCCGAATGCCGGCAATAAAAAACCCGGCTTGCAAGGAAGCCGGGTTTTTATTTTCGAAGCGACATCAGTGTGCTGCTGCGATCACCTGCTCCGCCAGGCGTTCGGCCTTGTCGCGATTCTGCCTTGCCTGCTTTTTCCACTGCGCGACCAAGTCGGCATTGCGCGCACTCTTCACTTCAGGATCGTCGGCAAAACGTTCCGCCATGCCGGTTGCCTGCACGGCATTGAAAGGCATGGCGCAAGCCAGCAAGCGCGCCTGCCGTGCCTTGTCCTTCAATGAGGGGTCGGAAGCGTCCGCTGCCAGATGCTCAGCCTTGGCAACGGTGCGCAGCGTTTCGCGCAACTGCAGCTGCGTATCGGTGATCAGGGCATCGAACACGATCTTGTCGAGTTGCTGTCGGTTCCATGCGCGTTCGGCATTGAAGACCGCAGGCATGGCGGGCTTGGCTGCAAACGGATCGAAGTAACCCTCTGGCTTTGCAGCGTAGACCGATGGGCGCACCGGCAGTCGGCGCACAGCCGGATCGAACAGCAGCTTCTGTCCTTCCGGCGACAGCACGAAGCTGACGAAATCTTCTGCGTTCTGCGCATGTGGCGCCTGTCGCATGATTGCAATTTGGCCGGGCGAGTAGCCATGCACATCGGGATAGACGAAGCGCAGTGGTGCGCCCTTGGCGATTGCCGTGTTGATAAAGAAATCGATCGAGATGCCGACACTGGCCTGCGCCTTGGCAATATCGTCCGCCATATTGCTACCGCGTTCACCCAGCAATTGGGCATTGGCGCCGATCGCATGCAGGATGCACCAGCCGCGCTCCCAGCCATAGCCCTGCAGAATGGTTTCGAGCATCATCGGCGCAAAGCCGACCTTGCTAGGTTGCGGAAAGATGATCTCGTCCTGCCAGGCAGGATCGGTCAGGTCTGTCCAGTCCTTCGGCTCGGGCAGGTTCTTCTTTTGCAAGCGATCGGGATTGATGGCGAAACCGTAGCTGGCCACTTCGAAGGCGGCGTAATAAAACGCCGGATCTGAAATCGGAGCGCCATCTATTCCCACTGGCAATCCACCGAGCGGCATGTCGAGATGGCGGAACGCGCCATCTTTCGCCAGCGCGATGAAATTGCGTTGTGCCGCTGCCCAGTACACGTCGACCTTGCCCTGATCGGGCTGGCGCAAGGTCTTGGCTGCCTCATTCGAGTGCTGGCGCAGGAACTCGAGCTGCATGCCGGGATGCGTTTTTTCGAAGGCGGATTTGTACAGCGCAGTCATCGCGTCGGGATAACTCGTCAACACAATCACCTTGCCGACATCCTGCGCATGAGCCTGCGCGCAAGCGACAGCGAATGCGGCGATGGATAGCAGCCGGTGGAAAGAGAATGACAAGCGCATGGCAATCCTCGAAACGTTCGCAGGGCGGAAAAAGATATCGCAGCATTGTATGCGACGCGTCGCTGCTGAAGCTTAAAAAGAAAAGGCGGCATATGAGCCGCCTCTGCTGCGCATGCGGATCGCTACTGCGGGAAGTCCGCCGATTCGCTGACCTCGGCCCACTGCTCGAAATCCTTGCGCATTGCTTCGAGCTTGCTGCGTGCGACGCCCAAGGCCATCTTGCCGAGCAGCAGCCGCAAGGGGGGATTCGGCGATTCCACTGTCTGCACGATGATGGCGGCGGCGCGCTGCGGATCTCCCGGCTGTTTGCCGCTGTAGCCGCGCATTGTGCGCATGCGTGCGCCCGCTGTGGCGTCGTAGTCCGCGATTTCGACTGGTGCTTCGTCGGCGGAACGACCGGCCCAGTCGGTGCGGAACGGGCCAGGTTCGACGATCAGCACCTTGATGCCGAGCGGCGCCACTTCCTGCGCCAGCGATTCGGACAAGCCTTCGACCGCGAACTTGGAGCCGTTGTAGAAACTGACTGCAGGGAAGGAGGCAATGCCGCTCATCGATGAGATGTTGACGATATGTCCGCTGCGCTGCTTGCGCATGATCGGCAGCACGGCACGTGTCATTTGCGTCAGGCCCCAGACGTTGATCTCGAACATGCGACGCGCGGCGTCAAGATTGCTTTCCTCAAAGGAGCCGAAGTAGCCAATGCCGGCATTGTTGACTAGCACATCGATGCGGCCGAACTTTTCCACTGCGGCGTCCACGGCAGCCGTGACTTGTTCCGGCACGGTCACGTCCAGTGGCAGCACCAGCGCCTGCGCTTCGCGCCCGGCGACCAGATCTTCGACCTGCTTGGTATTGCGGGCAGTGACCACGGTTCGATAGCCGAGCGACAGCGTATGCCTGGCCAGTTCGCGGCCGAAGCCAGTGGAGCAGCCGGTGATGAACCAGACGGGTTGGTTTTCTGCAGTCATGTTTTCCCTTGCTGAGACGGACATAGAAACAATGCGAGGCTAGTCGCCTCGCACACAAAACTTTACGCCGAATGGAAAAAGCATGCCGGCGCGTACGTACTCGAGCAGATGGCGGCGCCGTATATCGAAGCCGGTTATTTACGCACCGTGCTGGATGACTGGTGCCGCATTATCTAGGGCCATTTTTCTATTATCCGAGCCGCCGCCAAATGCCTGCCGCCCTGAGAGCCTTCATCGAACACGTACAGGCATCACGCAATTAAGCCCAAGCAAGCTTCGATCGACGGGAAGAAAGCCCGCGTTTCGCATGCGCGACGGCTGGTTCTTGCTCAGTGGTGCTCGCGCTGTTCCTTTTCCGGCTTGCGCTCGATATCGACGATGCGGCGCAGTACCGCCAGGATGAAGAGCGCGAACACCGTGCTTAACACGGCAGTCGCTTCTCTCCCCAATCCAGCCGCGACGCCGATGGCTGCGGTGAGCCAGATGCTGGCGGCAGTGGTCAGTCCCTTGATTTCGCGCTCGTCATTCAGCTTCATGATGGCGCCGGCACCGAGAAAGCCGATGCCGGCCGTCACGCCCTGCAGTACGCGGCTTACGTCATCTGGCGAGATGCCAGCTTGCAGCGGCACCAGGACGAACAGCGCAGAACCAAGTGCCACCAGCATGTGCGTGCGCAAGCCAGCGGAGGTGCCACGCAATTCACGCTCGTAGCCAAGCAGACCGCCGAGTATCACCGCCATGCTGATGCGAATGACGACACGCGTGACCGCCTCCAAGTCGCTGATGTCGGAAAACTCCGCTTGCACGGTTTTCCATATTTCGGTCTGCCACGCGCTCATCGCCGCATCCCACGCTGTCAGTTGCTCTTGTCGTTATTCGGATTGGCCGTCGAATGGTTGTTTACCTGGCCGGACAGCGGCATGCCGCTCGTTTCCTGTTCCTTGTTCAAGGTGCTGGGATTGTTTTGTGCCGGCGCGTTTGCGTTGCCGTTGTCCGATGTGTTTGTCGATGGTGTTGAAGGCGGCAAGTTGGCATCGGACGAAGGTACGCTGCTTTGGGGCAAGGCAACCGAGCCGGAAGTTTGCGGTGCGGGTGGTGCATCGGCCTTCTTGCAGCCTGACAAGGTGGCGGCGAATAGCGCGCAAGCCAAGATGGAACGGGATAAGTCCATGGCGATCTCCTTACGGAAAGTGGATGCTCGCGCATAGTAGGAAGGAAACGAGGCGGCGTCAGTGCGTTGGCGGACATAAGCCGCCAATAGTCGCGTTTGCCGTGCCAGAAGCGAATTGTTAATTCAGCTATGCTGTCGTTTCGCCGAGTTGGCGCATCACGTGGCGCAACAATGCGCCAGGCCGAAACCCATCATGAAATTGCTGAATAACATCCCTTTGTCCGTGCTGGATCTGTCGCCCATCGTGCTTGGCGGCACCGCGGCGGATGCGTTTCGACGCACGCTCGATCTCGCACAGCATGCCGAGAAATACGGTTACCACCGCTACTGGCTGGCGGAACATCACAGCATGCCGGGCATTGCCAGCGCCGCCACTTCCGTCGTGATCGGTCACGTGGCAGGCGGCACGCACACCATCCGTGTCGGCGCGGGCGGCATCATGCTTCCGAACCATCCGCCGCTCGTGATCGCCGAACAGTTCGGCACGCTGGCATCGCTTTATCCAGGGCGTATCGATCTCGGTTTAGGGCGCGCGCCCGGTTCCAATCAGGCCACCGCGCGCGCGTTACGCCGCGAGATCAGCGACGACGGCAGCGAATTCCCTCGTCAGCTCAATGAATTGCGCGGCTTTCTGCAAGCGGCCAGTTCAGACGGGCCGGTGCAGGCGGTGCCAGGCCAGGGCCTCGATATTCCGATCTGGTTGCTCGGCTCCAGCAGCTACAGCGCGCAACTTGCCGGTCATCTCGGCTTGCCGTTTGCATTTGCGGGTCAGTTCTCGCCCGACTACATGATGACGGCGCTGCAGCTGTATCGCGACACCTTCCGTCCTTCCGAAGCCTTAGCTGCGCCGTATGCGATGGTCGGCGTCAATGTATTCGCTGCGGATACCGACGAACAGGCACAGCGCCTTGCGACGTCGCAGCAGCAGATGCATCTCGGCCTGGTACGCGGCCGGCCTACACAGCTGCCGCCGCCGGTCGACAACATGGACGAAGCCTGGCTACCGCACGAACGCGCGGCAGTCGAGTCGATGCTGCGCGCATCGATCATCGGTGATCCGGCTTCGGTGCAGCAAAAATTGCAAGCTTTCCTCGATGCGACGCAGGCCGACGAAATCATGATCCACACGATGGTCTACGATCATGCAGCGCGTGTGCGCTCCTATGAGATCGTGGCGGATATCCGGCAAGCTTAACGGGCGTCTTAACGCGTGCTTAACCTCTGACGGCGTAGCGTCATCCGTTTGCTAGGCATTTCCCTCTTCCCTTGTCGGAAAGACAAGCGGACTTGGACGTCTTCTCAGCACGTCGCCCAATGCCTCGCAGCACAAGGACCGGTATCGTTGCGATACCGGAGTTCGATTTCCTTGCAGGATGGCGCGTGAAAAATTCTTATCGTCGTTTTGCCCTGATCAACCTGATCGGGCTCGCTCTCTCGGCTTTGTTGTTCACCTGGATTGCCCGTAGCGGCACACTGGATTTCTGGATCGAGCAACGCTTCTACGATCCCGCATCGCATACTTTCCCGTTGAAAGGCGCTTCGCATCTGGTCTTCTACGGCCATACGATGCTGAAAAACGTGACTTCGCTCGGGCTCTTGATCGCCATCGTGCTGGCAGTGGCGAGTACATGGGTTGGCGTCTTGCGTTCGTGGCGGCGCGCGCTGGTCAGCTTCTGCCTGATGGCGGGCGGTGCCGCGCTCGCGGTGCAGCAGCTGAAGGACAGCAGCGTGCACGCCTGCCCTTGGGATTTGACGATGTACGGCGGCCATGATGCGTGGTTTCCGTTGTTCGATCGCGTCAGTGCTGCGGTCGAGCTGGGTCGTTGCTGGCCGGGTGGCCATGCGTCTGGCGGATTTGCGATCGTTGCCGGCTACTTCGCCTTGCGCACGCAGCATCCGCAATGGGCGCGTCGCATGCTGGTGCTCGGCTTGAGCCTGGGCGCCATCATGGGCGGCGTGCAGATGATGCGCGGTGCGCATTTCCTTTCGCATAACCTGTGGTCTCTCTGGGTCGTCTGGGCAACTTGCCTGGCGATCGATGCCATGCTGCGCGTGGTGGCCCATGTCTGGCAGCGACGCTCGGCAATTGCTTCGGTGCTGCCGGCCGAGATTGATCTTTCGGACGAACTGCCGGACGCGTCGTTGTAGCAATCTGTCGCGCTCGATGCAACAACTATAATGAAGGCCGCTTTCAGCGGCCTTTGTCTTTTCTGGGCGGCTGCGTCATCGTTTTACTCATCATGAACATCGCCATACTCGACGACTATCAGGACTGCGTTCGCCGGCTGGAATGCTTCTCTCTACTGGCTGGGCACGAGGTCAAGGTTTTCACCAATAGCGCACGCGGCATCGGTCAGCTCGCCATACGTCTGGCCTCCTTCGACGCACTGGTGCTGATCCAGCAGCGCACAAGCATTTCACGTCCGCTGCTGGAAAAACTGCCGCGGCTCAAATTGATTTCGCAAGCCGGCCGTATTGGCAGCCACATCGATCTTGCTGCGGCTGCGGCGCGCGGCGTCACGGTCACGCAGGCACTCGGCGACCCGGTGGCAACGGCCGAGCTGACCTGGGCATTGATCATGAACGGCATGCGCCGTCTGCCGGCCTATATGCGTAATCTCAAGGAAGGTGCATGGCAGCAGGTGTCGACTGTGCATGAGCGCAATCTGCCCGGCATGTCGCTGCGCGGACGTACGCTTTGTGTCTACGGTTATGGCAGGATCGGCCGCCTGGTCGCTGCCTATGGCAAGGCTTTCGGCATGGAAGTGCTGATTTGGGGCGGCGATGCGAGCCGTGCCGCTGCAACACGCGATGGCTATCGCGTCGCTGCGTCGAAGGAAAGCTTCTTTGCCGAAGCCGACGTGCTCACGCTGCATCTGCGCCTGCACGACGATACGCGCGGCGTTATAACGGCCGACGATCTCGCGCGCATGCAACCGCACGCGCTATTCGTCAACGCCGCACAAGCTGAACTGGTGCAGGACGGCGCACTGTTCGCCGCCCTGCAGGCTGGCCGTCCGGGATTCGCTGCCTTGGATGTATTCGAAGCTGAGCCTGTACCGCCGTCTTCACCGCTGTTGCAGATGGAAAATGTGTTTGCCACGCCGCACATCGGCGCAGTGGAAAAAGACAGCTACGAGCAATTGTTCGCCGGTGCCTTTCAGAACATCGTCGATTTCGCGAATGGTACACCGCGCAACGTGGTGACGCCCGCAGCTTGAGGAGTTAAAGGTGAACGCGCCTGCAGCATCGATGACATTGAGCGTGACAATGGCCCGGCGCAAGAGGTCGATGACTTCCTCAACGATTCGCACAACATGCCGCGTTGGGCCGCTGGTCGGGGTGCGAGTGTGGAACAGCAGGACGACGCATGGATCGGGCAGAGGCCGCCGGTCCGATGAAGCAGGCGGAGATAAGTCTTAACGCAGAATGTCGGACCCGACGTCCGATTTGCCGGTCGCCGGTGAAGGCAGCAGCGTCGAAGTCGTGCTGGCGAGATGGGTGCCCGCCCACAGATTGGCCCAGCCTGGCGGCCACGGTAGTGCAGGTCCACTGTATTCCGGCACGCCGCGACGCAGCGGAATGACGGGCAGCGACGTCGGCACCTCGCCATGGCGGCCGTTGGCTGCGCCCAGCGAATACGTGTAGTCCGGCAGCAGCGCTTCGCATACCGTTTCGAACCACAGCGTGTGATCCTCGTCGCGGCCCAGCGCCTGCGCCATGCCGACCGGATCAAACTGTGCCAGCGCGTGCACCAGTTCTTCGGTGGTGGCGCCCGGCGCATCGCCCCAGCCCATCACCGGATTGAAGTTGTAGTCAGCACCCGAGCCATACCAACCCTCGCGCCACGGGCGTTCCATCCAGTGCCGCGGTCCGGTGAACAGGTGCCAGCGCCAATGCAGTCCTGAAGGCTTCGGCCAGCTATACAGATACAGCCGCTGATAACCAGCGCGGTGCAATTCGCGCACCATCGCCATCAGGCGCGCGTGGGGCATCGGATCCGGCGGCATGCGGCGGAACAGGATGGGTTCACCATCCGCATGCTGCACTTCATCCGACGACAGGTTCAGATCGAGCGTGCGCGTTTCGCTGCCGAAGCGCGCAGAGATCCAGCCGGTCAGCAGGTTGACGGTCGTAATCACGCCATAGCCGCGATGGCGATGGAAGATCACAGTGCCGGGAGCGATGGGTTTCATGTAAAAAAAGTAATACGGTTTTGCTGTGTGCGTCGCCATAGTGTAGCGGCATTTGCTTGCCGTTTGCTGAAGACCCTCGGCATACGACCGTACGCACCACACGCGCACAGCGATGCACAAAATGAGGTAGATCCTATTGGCCTCGTATGTCGTTGCCCGCCGCACATGTGGCCTGCAAATTGCTTTTGTGATGCATACATCGCAAAGACAATGGGAGTAGCTATGGATACCCGCGCGCCGCTGCAAATCGACACCTTTCTTCCCTACATGCGCGACGTCAGCCGCTGCGAGCAATCGTTGCGCGAATTGAATCTGATGTGGCGCATGATCGAAGCGTCGGCCAAGATGAACTGCCCGGTCGAGGCGAAAGCCATTCTGCCGACGATGGCGGCAACGCGCGCCGGCTTCAATCGCCTCGAACAGGAACTGGTAACGAGCCTGGTGCGCGAAAAAGTCTCGAATGTGCTGGAAGAGATCGGCACCAAGGCGCAGTACGTGATCGACATCGTTGTGCGCAATCTGTACGAGCGCACTGCCGACGTCGGCTTCCTCGCCACCGACCGTGAACTGTGCAGCTTCGTCGCCGGCATGCATGACGACGCCGACCGGATACGCGCGCGTCTGCGCGCCTATCGCAACAAGTACACCGTCTACGACGAAATCATTCTGCTGGATACCGCAGGCAATGTGCTGGTGCAGATCGATGAATCGACCCCGCTGGAAGGCAGCACCGATCCGCTGATCCGGCAGACGCTGGCGTCCGACACCTATGTCGAAACTTTCCGCGCTACCGATCTGCGCCCAGGCAAGCACGAGGCGCTGATCTACTCGCGCCGCATGCATCATCCGCACAGTGGCGAAGTGGTCGGGCTGCTATGCCTGTGCTTCCATTTCGAAGAAGAGATGGCTGGCATCTTCCGCTCGCATCGCGATCCGGAAGGCCGCTCCAACATGCTGCTGCTTGATGGCGATAACCGCGTGATCGCGAGCGCCGACACGCGCTGGATTCCGGTCGGCGCCACGGTGCCGGTGAATCGCGATGCATCGCCGCATCTGGTGGTTCACGGCGGACGCGAGTATCTGGCGCGCACTTTTACTGCAGTTGGCTATCAAGGCTACATGGGGCCGCCCGGCTGGCAGGGGCAGGTGATGATTCCGGTCGAACTCGGCTTCACGGGTCTGGCAACGACGGCGCTGACCTCGCTGGATGCAAAGATTGCGGACGGTCTACTCTCGCATGCGGAAAGCTTCTGCCCACCGCTGTTCGAAATCATGAGCGCGGCCGAGACGATACGTCGCGTGGTGTGGAACGGCCAGGTAATGACAGCCGGTCAGAACGGCGAATTGCTGAAACTGAAGACGATTCTCGAACAGATCAGCGAGACCGGTACGCGCAGCAACGAACTGTTCTCGCAGTCTATTCGCGATCTGTACGAGACGGTACTGTCTTCCAGCCTCAACGATTCGGAATTCGTTTCGCACCTGATGGTGGACCTGCTCGACCGCAACCTGTACGAGCGCTCGGATGACTGCCGTTGGTGGGCACTGACGCCAGAATTGCAGGTGGCGCTGGCCGATTCGCACAAGTCGGAGGAAACGGTCAAGCGCATCACCGAGATTCTCGATTACATCAACACGCTGTATACGGTGTACACGCGGATTTTCGTCTATGACCGCGACGGTGCAATCATCGCCAGTACCGACTTCCGCGGGGACGGCTTGCAAGTGGTGGGCAGCAGTGTCGATGCGAAAACTCTGGCGCAGGTGCTGTCGCTGTCCAACGATCAACAGTATTACGTGACGCCGTTCGAGCCGACGCCTTTGTACGGCGGACGCCCGACCTATGTTTATCATGCAGCCATTCGTCATCCCGATGACGCCTTGCAGGTTGTCGGCGGTATCGGCATCGTGTTCGATGCTGAACCGGAATTCACCGCGATGCTGGAAGGCGCGCTGGGTGACAAGCCTGACGCGAGTGCGCTCTTCGTCGACCGCAGTGGACGTGTGATTTCAAGTACTGATCCGCAACGCCCGGTGGGCAGCATGCTTGCGCTCGACCACGAATTGCTGCGAATGCCCAATGGCGACAGCCGGTCCCGCATCGTTGTTCACGATGGGCATTACGCGATCATGGGTTGCACCGCATCGCATGGTTATCGCGAGTTTAAGACGTCGGATGGCTATCGTGAAGACGTGCTGGCTGTCGTCTACTTCCGCTTCGGCGAGGAACGGCAGCAGACAGGTGGGCGGCACGCGAACGCCGCACTCGAAATCGATCCGTCCGCACCACCGGGACGCGAGTTCGCCACATTCTTCATCGACGGCGCACTGTTTGCGATCGCGGCCGAATACGTGCAGGAAGCCTTGCCGGCCTCGGCTGTCTCGTCGGTATCGATGGGCAGCCGCGCGGAGCGCATCGGTGTCCTTGGCCTGCGCCACGAGCACGATACCAAGCGCTTCGTCTGGGTGTTTGATCTTGGGCATTTGATGCGCGGGGTGGAATCGGAGATCGACAACAGCAGTCAGGTGATCGTGATCAAGCGGGGCGACCAGAGCATCGGCTTGCTGGTTGGCGAATTGCACGGCGTGCCGGAATTCCAGCCTTCGCAGATCACGCCCACGCCGCTCGCAGCGCCGGAGACAGGCATGCTGGTGACGGAAGTGATTCAGGCTAATCACGGTGAGTTGCTGATTCAGGCGATCAATGTGGATCATCTGTTCGCCGTGCTGAACGGAGAAGAGATTCCGCTCGACGCGGCAATGAAAATCGCCGCCTGAGCTTGCGCGGCTGTTTCCTGATGTAACACAGCACGCCGAACTGGCCTTCGGCACGTTATGATGCGCTACATCCGGACAACAGCCCGACGCAAGCTCGCTATGACTCTACGCATCATTGCCACCGGCGGTACTTTCGACAAGCACTACGACGAGATCGAAGGCAAGCTGGGTTTCGACAGCGGTCATCTGCCGCAAGTAATCCGCCGTGCCCGCATAACGGTGCCGGTGCAGCTGGAAGAATTGCCGCTGCTCGATTCGCTCGACATGAACGACGCCGACCGGCAACGCATCCTCGGCACCTGCCTGCGGGCAGACGAGACCAGCATCGTCATCGTGCACGGCACCGATACGATGAAGGAAACGGCAGAGGTGCTGGGCGCCGCGCAGCTACCCAAGACCATCGTGTTGACCGGCGCGATGATTCCCTACGAAGTAAAAAATTCCGACGCCCTCTTCAATTTTGGCTTCGCCTGCGGCATCGCACAGGCGCTACCGCATGGCGTCTACATCGCCATGAACGGCCGCATTTTTACCTGGGACAAGGTCCGCAAAAACCGCGGTCTGGGCCAGTTCGAATAAAGCGCTCCGGCATGCGATAAAAAAAGCCCGCATATCTTGCGACATGCGGGCAAAGTCCAATACTTGGATGGAGGTTTGACCATCGTAACGGGCTTTTGTTACGAGGTGATGACCCTTCTCGCAAGAGTCGTGCCGGCTTTATCGAAATTTCGTCCGTACTGGTTTTTCTTTTATACGGCCGCCGTCCGATTGCGCCGACAGCATGGCGGAAGATGCCGACATCGGCCCGCTGTCTGAAGACTATCTTCCGCTTGGTGCGCGTACTGTCGCATCGATGTGCTTGATCTGCCGATACGCAATCCACATATGTTGATCAAGCGAACGGCATAACAATATCTGCGCTAAATGCGATCATATCAATATGCTTGCTATGAAAATCGCGTTCTTTCGATGCATCGCCCATGCGATGCAAGTTTGTACATGACGCCCGTGTGGTCAATCGAGAAAGGGCTAGATTTCTCGAACTCAAAGGTATATAACTTAACCATGGTGCTGAAGAAATCGCGAAGGCACCAAGCAACCGACGTTCTCTTTAGGAGGGAAAAATGGATAGAGAATTAAAATCGTGTCCTATGTGCGGTAGCAAAGCGGAGCTGAAGGAATCGTATTACCTCGAGTCTGAACGTCCGTACAGTTATGTCCATTGTACGAACGAATCGTGTGCGTTGAGCCAGCATGCTGCGCATTTCAGCGGCAACGGTAGAGATCGCAATAGCGAGAAAGCCGTAGATGCCTGGAACAAGCGCGAGCAAATCCCCGATCTTCATCATTAGCTAGTTCAATACGCATCCAGTTGTGTCGTATCTTCGGATCGTCACTGTGCCGAGGAGGACGATGCGAAGGATGCGTTTTCATTGGCGCTGCTGCAGGCGCCTTTCCACGTGATACTGGTCGCCACGCCGATGTCCAAGCATCAGCGTGGCTCGCTTGTGCTTACGCGATGCCGTCGACGATCTTGTTGAGCGTCGCGCTCGGGCGCATCAGGCGGCCGGTTTTTTCCGCATCCGGACGATAGTAGCCGCCAAGGTCGACCTTCCCACCCTGGGCCGCAATCAGTTCTTTCACGATGGTCGCTTCGTTGTTGCCCATTGCCTTCGCAACATCCTTGAACTTGGCCTGCAGCGCCGGATCTTCAGTCTGTTCTGCGAGAGCTTGTGCCCAGTACAGCGCCAAGTAAAAGTGGCTGCCGCGGTTGTCGATGCCGCCGACCTTGCGCGATGGCGAGCGGTCGTTGTCGAGAAACTTGCCGGTCGCTTCGTCCAGCGTCTTGGCGAGAATCAATGCTTTTTTGTTGCCGCTGGTATGGCCGAGATGTTCGAGCGAAGCGGCCAATGCGAGGAATTCGCCTAGCGAGTCCCAGCGCAGGAAATTTTCTTCGACGAACTGCTGAACATGCCTTGGCGCCGAACCGCCGGCGCCGGTTTCGAATAATCCGCCGCCTGCCATCAAGGGCACGATCGACAGCATCTTCGCGCTGGTGCCGAGCTCCATGATGGGGAATAGGTCGGTCAGATAGTCGCGCAGCACGTTGCCGGTAACCGAGATGGTGTCCTGCCCCTTGCGAATACGTTCGAGCGAGAACTTGATTGCTTCCATCGGCGACAGAATGCGCAAATCAAGGCCGTTCGTATCGTGATCCTTTAGGTAGCGCTGTACTTTCGCGATCAGCTGCACGTCGTGCGCGCGCTTCTCGTCGAGCCAGAACACGGCCGGCGTGCCGGTCGACCGCGCGCGGTTCACGGCGAGTTTGACCCAGTCGCTGACCGCTGCATCTTTCGTCTGGCACATGCGGAAGATGTCGCCGGCTTCGACCGGCTGCTCAAGCAGCACATTGCCCTTGGCGTCGCTGACGCGCACCACGCCTTCAGCTGCAACTTCAAACGTCTTGTCGTGCGAGCCATATTCTTCTGCGGCTTGCGCCATCAGGCCGACGTTCGGCACGCTGCCCATCGTGACCGGATCGAAGGCGCCGTGCTTCTTGCAGTCGTCGATGACAACCTGGTAGATCCCGGCGTAGCAGCGGTCGGGAATGACTGCCTTCGCATCTTGCAGCTCGCCTTTTGCATTCCACATCTTGCCGGAATCGCGAATCATGGCCGGCATCGAAGCGTCGACGATGGTATCGCTCGGCACGTGCAGATTGGTGATGCCTTTATCGGAGTTCACCATCGCGACGGCCGCGCGCTGTCCGTACGCGGCCTGCAGATCCTTCTCGATTTCCGCCTGCTTGTCGGCAGGTAGGGACTTGATGCGCGTGTACAGATCGCCGATGCCATTGTTCGGTTCGAAGCCGATGTCCTTCAAGGTTGCGGCATGTTTTGCAAGCACATCCTTGTAGAACACAGACACCGCATGGCCGAAGATGATCGGATCCGAGACTTTCATCATCGTCGCCTTCAGATGCACCGAGAACAGTACGCCCTTGGCCTTCGCATCGGCCACTTGCGCTTCCAGGAACTGGCAGAGTGCCTTCTTGCTCATCACCGCGGTATCGATGATTTCGCCCGCTTTTACCGCGACTTTTTCCTTCAACACCGTGGTCTTGCCATCCTTGCCAACCAAGGCAATCTGCAGATT
>DATAHI010000164.1:0-6043 GCA_036263255.1 Oxalicibacterium sp.
GTCGTCTACGGCAACGAAGCCGCGTTCGTCCAGCGTCAGGCCGACCGCTTCTGCATTCAGTCCATTGGT
Organism: Oxalicibacterium sp.; assembly: GCA_036263255.1. Lineage (GTDB taxonomy): Bacteria > Pseudomonadota > Gammaproteobacteria > Burkholderiales > Burkholderiaceae_D > Oxalicibacterium. The sequence goes on from DATAHI010000164.1 coordinate 70, forward strand.
ATTCGGCACGCGGCCGATCGAGACGATCAACTTGTCGAAGACCGCCTTCTGTGCGGCGCCCTTGTCGTCGTCATACTCCACCGTCACATTGTTCTTGCCGGGTGTGACCGACTTGATCTTCACGCCGAGGTGAATATCGAGCCCCTGTTTGACGAAAATTTTCTGTGCTTCCTTGGCCAGTTGCTGATCCACCGCGCCAAGAAAAGCCGGCAGCGCTTCCAGCACCGTGACCTGGGAACCGAGCCGGCGCCATACGCTGCCCATTTCGAGTCCAATGACACCGGCGCCGATCACGCCCAGCCGCTTCGGCGCTTCCTTCAGCGCGAGCGCGCCGGTATTCGACAGGATGCTTTCCTCGTCGAAGGCCGCACCTGGCAAGGCACGTGGATTGGAGCCGGTTGCAATGATGATGTGCTTGCCGAGAATAGTTTCTCCTGCAGCGCCGCTGACCTGAATCTCGTAGCCGCCCTCAGTCTTTTTCGCGAAGGAGCCGCGGCCATGGAAGAACGTGACCTTGTTCTTCTTGAATAGATAAAGAATGCCATCATTGTTTTGCTTGACCACGCCTTCCTTGCGTGTCTGCATCTGCTTCACATCGACGGACAACCCTTTGATGGCGATGCCATGCTCGGCAAACGCATGGCCCGCGTGCTCGAAGTGCTCGGACGACTGCAGCAAAGCCTTGGAGGGAATGCAGCCGACGTTGGTGCAGGTGCCGCCGGGGGCCGGACCGCCCTTTTCGTTCTTCCAGTCGTCTATGCAGGCGACCGCCATACCGAGTTGGGCCGCGCGTATCGCCGCCACATAGCCGGCGGGGCCGGCACCGATCACCACCACATCGAAATTCTTCGCCATCGTCATTCCCTTCTTTACGGGAAGGCGCCCGCGCCTTCCGATCGGCTATCAGAGATCCAGCAGCAGACGCGCAGGATCTTCCAGCGCTTCCTTGATCGCGACCAGGCCGAGCACCGCTTCACGGCCATCGATGATGCGATGGTCGTAGGACAGCGCGAGGTAGTTCATCGGCCGGATCACGATTTGGCCGTTCTCGACCACCGGCCTGTCCTTGGTCGCATGGATACCGAGAATCGCCGATTGCGGCGGATTGATGATGGGCGTGGAGAGCATCGAACCGAAGATGCCGCCATTCGAAATCGAGAAAGTGCCGCCGGTCAGATCGTCCAGCGTCAGCTTACCGTCCTTGGCCTTCGCACCGAATTCGCCAATCTTCTTCTCGATCTCGGCGATCGTCATCTGATCGGCGTCGCGCAGAATCGGTACCACCAGGCCGCGCGGCGAACCCACCGCAATGCCGATGTCGAAGTAGCCGTGATACACAATGTCGTTGCCGTCCACAGAGGCATTGATGATCGGGTACTTCTTCAGCGCGGCCACCGCCGCCTTCACGAAGAAGGACATGAAGCCGAGCTTGACGCCGTGCTCCTTCTCGAACTTGTCCTTGTAGCGCGTGCGCAGCTCGATCACCGGCTGCATGTTCACTTCGTTGAAGGTCGTCAGAATCGCGTTATTGGATTGCGATTGCAGAAGGCGCTCGGCGATGCGCGCGCGCAGGCGGCTCATCGGCACGCGCTCTTCCGGACGGTTCTGCAGCCAATCGCTGACGGGCGTTTCGATTTGCTGCAAGGCTGGCTTGGCGGGTGCCGGTGCAGCAGCCGCAGGTTTTTCCAGATGCGAGATGACGTCGCCCTTCGTCACGCGGCCATCCTTGCCGGTGCCGCTGACGTCGGTCGCCTTCAGATTGTTCTCGGCCAGCATCTTGGCTGCGGCAGGCATCGCAATGCCGGCTGCGTCCGAAGAGGATGCCGGCGCTGCTGCAGGTGCCGCAGGTGTCGCAGGCGTTGCCGGCGGCGCTGCCTTCGGCGCAGGCGGCGGCGTTTCGGTCGCCGGTGCCGAAGTACCAGCGGTGCCGACTGCAGCCGAAGCCGTGGTGTCGATCAGTGCGATTACCTCGTCCGCCTTCACCGTGCTGCCGTCCTCGCGCAAAATTTGTGTGATGACGCCGCCGTCCGGAGCGGGCAATTCCAGCACCACCTTGTCGGTCTCGATATCGATCAGATTTTCGTCGCGCGTGACAGCGTCGCCGACTTTTTTATGCCATTGCAGCAGCGTCGCTTCGGCTACGGATTCCGACAGTTGCGGAACTTTGACTTCGATGATTGCCATGTAACTCTCCGTTTCGGTTTGTTCATACGGCAGGCCGGCAACCGGTCTGCCGCAGGGTTTTATTTCGTCTGTACGAAGCCTTTCAACTTGGCGAATGCCGCATCGATCAATGCCTTCTGTTGCGCGTAATGCTTGTCGTAGTAGCCGACTGCGGGTGAAGCGCTGGCCGGACGTCCCGCATAGGCCAGCTTCTGACCTTCAGCCATGTTTTCCAGGATGTTGTGCTGGATGTAGAACCATGCGCCCTGATTCTGCGGTTCATCCTGTGCCCACACGATTTCCGTCGTTGCTGCGAATTTCTTCAGCTCTGAAGCGAAATTCTTGTGCGGGAACGGATACAGTTGCTCGATCCGGATGATCGCAACGTCGTTCTGCTTGCGTTCCGCGCGTGCGTTGACCAGGTCGTAATAGACGCGGCCGGAACAGGCGATCACGCGCTTGACCTTCTTCGCGTCGATCTTGTCATCGACCTCACCGATCACCGTCTGAAACGACCCCTTGGCGAGATCGGACAAGGGCGAGCCGGCATCCTTGTTGCGTAGCAGCGATTTGGGGGTGAGGATTACCAGCGGTTTGCGGAACAGGCGAATCATCTGCCGACGCAGCACATGGAAAATTTGCGCCGCAGTCGTCGGCTGAACGACCTGCATGTTGTTGTCCGCGCACAGCTGCAGGAAACGCTCAACGCGCGCCGATGAGTGTTCCGGCCCCTGCCCTTCGTAGCCGTGCGGCAGCATCATCGTGAGGCCCGACACGCGGCCCCATTTCACTTCACCCGAACTGATGAACTGGTCGATCACGACTTGCGCGCCGTTCACGAAGTCACCGAACTGCGCTTCCCAGATCGTCAGCGTGTTGGGATCGGCGGTCGAATAACCGTATTCGAAAGCCAGCACCGCTTCCTCGGATAGCACCGAGTCGATCACACGGAACCATGCCTGCTGATCGGAGACATTCTGCAGCGGCACATAGGTGCCGGCATCCCAGCGCTCGCGGTTCTGATCGTGCAACACGGCATGACGATGCACAAAGGTGCCGCGCCCGGAGTCCTGGCCGGTCAGACGCACCGCATAACCGGAGCTGACCAGCGAGGCGTAAGCCAGATGTTCGCCCATGCCCCAGTCGAGATTCATTTCGCCGCGGCCCATCGCCGCGCGATCGGCCAGCACTTTCTCGACCAACGGATGCAGCTTGAAGTTGTCGGGGATAGACGTGATGCGCCCGGCGAGACGCTTCAATTCCGCGAGCGGTACTGCAGTATCGGCCGCATCGGTCCACTTGCGGTTGAGGAAAGGCATCCAGTCGACCGCGTACTTGCTCTTGAAATTGGAGATCACGGGATCGACAGTGTGTTTGCCCGCGTCCATTGCGTCGCGGAACTGCCGAACCATCTCTTCGCCCTCTTCCGGCTGGATCACGCCTTGCGCGACGAGCTTGTCCGCATACAGTTTGCGTGTACCGGGATGCTGAGCGATCTTCTTGTACATCAGCGGCTGCGTCAGTGCCGGCGTGTCCTGCTCGTTGTGGCCGAGTTTGCGATAGCACACGATGTCGACCACGATGTCCTTGCGGAACTCAAGCCGGTATTCCAGCGCCAGCTGCGCGGCGAACACGACCGCCTCGGGATCGTCGCCATTCACATGCAGTACCGGCGCCTCGATCATCTTTGCGACGTCTGTACAGTACAAGGTCGAGCGCGAATCGCGCGGGTCCGAGGTGGTGAAGCCGATCTGGTTGTTGATGATGATGTGTACGGTGCCGCCGGTACCGTAACCGCGGGTCTGCGCCAGATTCAAGGTCTCCATCACCACGCCCTGACCGGCGAAAGCAGCATCGCCGTGGATCAGCACCGGCAACACCTGTTGCGACGGATCGTTCGCTCCCGCGCTGCCGCGCCGTTCAATGCGTGCACGTACCGAACCTTCAACAACGGGATCAACGATCTCCAGATGCGAAGGATTGAACGCGAGCGACAGATGGATCGGGCCACCCGGCGTGCTGATGTCCGAGGAAAAGCCCTGATGATATTTGACGTCGCCGGAAGGCAGGTCTTCCGCATGACGGCCTTCAAATTCGGCAAATAGTTCCTGCGGCGTCTTGCCCAGGATGTTGACCAATACGTTCAACCGGCCGCGGTGCGCCATGCCGATCACGATTTCCTGCACGCCGCGCTCGCCACCGCGCTGTACGACTTCGTCCAGCGCCGCGATGAAACTCTCGCCCCCTTCCAGTGAAAAGCGCTTCTGCCCCACGTATTTGGTGTGCAGATAGCGCTCCAGACCTTCGGCCGCCGTCAGGCGCTCCAGAATGTGGCGCTTCTTGTCTGCGGTAAAGGTCGGTGCAGAACGAATGGATTCGAGCCGTTCCTGCAACCAGGCTTTGGGCACCGGGTCGCTGATGTACATGAACTCGGGACCGATCGAGCGGCAATAGGTATCGCGTAAGGCGTTGAGCAGATCGCGCAGCGACGAGGTTTCACCGCCGAAGTAGGTATTGCTGATGTTGAACACCAGGTCCATGTCGGCATCGCTGAAGCCGTAAAAGCCCGGTTCCAGTTGAGGAATTGATGGTCGCGGCTGGCGTTGCAGCGGGTCCAGATTGGCCCAGTTGTTGCCGAGAACGCGATAGGCCGCGATCAATTGCGTCGCCGCAACGCGCTTGCGGCCCATTTCGATGTCTTCGGTCGGCGTAACTGCGCGAACAGGGCCGCGCTTGGCGCGCTCTGCAAAAGAGGCGATTACCGATGAGTGCGTGACATCGGGCTTTTCGGAGCCATCGACGGCAGGGACGTGCTGCAAGGCGTCGAAATAGGCGCGCCAGTTGTCGGGGACCGAACCGGGATTGTCGAGGTAGGCCTCGTACAATTCCTCCACGTAGGGGGCGTTTCCTCCAAACAGATAAGAGTTGGAGAAGGACTGTTGCATCATCTTGCTCACCTTTCTTCGCGTTCTCGCGAGATTAGCGGGTTACCAAACCTTCCGCGACACGGCTTGACCGGTTAGCGGATCGCACTTCGTTTGCTGGGAGGAACTAGTTTCGTTGCAGGCTCATTCAAAAGGAAAAACGAGAATAGCACAAGCGGCAATTTTGATTTGACGAATAAAAAACGGACCCGAAGGTCCGTTTTTCCGTTTTGCTGCAATCAGCCGCGTTTGGCCATGTCGACCACGTCACGCTGTTTTGCGCCGATGTACAGTTGGCGCGGGCGACCGATCTTCTGCTCCGGATCGGAGATCATCTCGTTCCACTGCGCCACCCAGCCGACCGTACGGGCCAGCGCGAAGATGCCGGTGAACAGCGAAACCGGAATGCCGAGCGCCGATTGCACGATGCCCGAGTAAAAGTCGACGTTCGGATACAGCTTGCGAGACACGAAGTAATCGTCTTCCAGCGCAATGCGTTCCAGCTCCATCGCGAGCTTGAACAGTGGATCGTCATGCAGACCGAGTTCGTTCAGCACTTCGTGGCAGGTTTCGCGCATCAGCTTGGCGCGCGGATCGAAGTTCTTGTACACGCGGTGACCAAAGCCCATCAGGCGGAAGCCGGAATCCTTGTCCTTGGCCTTCGCCAGGAACTCAGGAATACGATCGACGCTGCCGATTTCCTTCAGCATGTTCAGTGCCGCTTCGTTCGCGCCGCCGTGCGCCGGCCCCCACAGGCAGGCGATACCCGCGGCGATACACGCGAATGGGTTTGCGCCGGAGGAGCCGGACAGACGCACGGTGGAAGTCGAGGCATTCTGCTCGTGGTCCGCATGCAGGATCAGGATGCGATCCAGTGCGCGTACCAG
>DATAHI010000165.1:0-5463 GCA_036263255.1 Oxalicibacterium sp.
GTATTTCTTCGCTTCGCCGCCGAATTTCTTCGACAACACCGTCGCAATCGCCGCCGTCAGCGTCGTCTTGCCATGGTCAACGTGTCCGATCGTGCCCACATTCACGTGCGGCTTCGTCCGCTCGAATTTGCCTTTTGCCATTTGATTCTTCCTTCAAAAAGAACGATTTGTCTATCTGGATTGTTGCCGCCCGCGAGGGCGGCATATTCATTACTTGGCCTTAGCCGTGATGATTGCATCGATCACGTTCTTCGGCGCTTCCGCGTAGTGCTTGAATTCCATCGTGTAGGTCGCGCGGCCTTGCGTTGCAGAACGCAGCGAGGTCGAGTAACCGAACATTTCGGACAGCGGCACTTCAGCCTTGATGATCTTGCCGCCACCACCGGCGATCTCATCCATGCCTTGCACCATGCCGCGGCGGGACGACAGGTCGCCCATCACGGTACCAGCGTAGTCTTCAGGCGTTTCGACTTCGACGGCCATCATCGGCTCGAGGATGACCGGGCTGGCCTTGCGGCAGCCGTCCTTGAATGCCATCGAAGCAGCCATGCGGAACGCGTTTTCGTTCGAGTCCACGTCGTGGTACGAACCGAAGGTCAGCGCCACTTTGACGTCAACAACCGGGTAACCAGCCAGCACGCCGGACTGCAGCGTTTCTTCGACACCCTTCTGCACGGCCGGGATGTATTCACGCGGAACCACACCGCCTTTGATCTCGTCAAGGAACTCGAAGCCCTTGCCCGGTTCCTGCGGCTCGATGCGCAGCACGACGTGACCGTACTGACCGCGGCCGCCGGACTGCTTGACGAATTTGCCTTCGACGTCGGTCGCGGTCTTGCGAATGGTTTCACGGTAAGCAACCTGTGGTTTGCCAACGGTCGCTTCGACGCCGAATTCGCGCTTCATACGATCAACCAGAATTTCCAGGTGCAATTCGCCCATGCCGGAAATAATGGTTTGGCCGGATTCCTCATCGGTCTTGACGCGGAACGATGGATCTTCAGCTGCAAGACGATTCAACGCCAAGCCCATTTTTTCCTGGTCAGCCTTGGTCTTCGGTTCGACAGCCTGCGAAATCACCGGCTCAGGGAAGACCATGCGCTCCAGCGTGATGACGGAAGCAGGATCACACAGCGTATCGCCGGTGGTCGCTTCTTTCAGGCCGACCGCAGCAGCGATATCGCCTGCGCGGACTTCCTTGATCTCTTCGCGCTGGTTTGCGTGCATCTGCAGAATACGGCCGAGACGCTCTTTCTTACCCTTGACCGGGTTGAAAATCGTATCGCCGGAATTCACCACGCCCGAATATACGCGGAAGAAAATCAGCTGGCCGACGAACGGGTCGGTCATGATTTTGAATGCCAGCGCAGAGAATTTCTCGCTGTCATCAGCTTTACGCGACGCAGGCTGCTCATCCTCATCCATGCCGGACACCGGCGGAATATCGACTGGCGACGGCAGGTATTCGATGACGGCGTCCAGCATGGCCTGAACACCCTTGTTCTTGAACGCGGTGCCGCACAGCATCGGCTGGATTTCACCAGCGATGGTACGCAGACGGATCGCCATCTTGACGTCCTGCTCCGACAAGTCACCCTCTTCCAGGTACTTGTTCATCAGCTCTTCGTTCGCTTCCGCAGCCGCTTCGACCATTTTTTCGCGCCACTCTGCAGCGGTTGCTTTCAGGTTCTCCGGAATGTCGCGATAGTCGAACTTCATGCCCTGCGATGCTTCGTCCCAGTAGATCGCCTTCATCTTGATCAGATCGACCACGCCTTCGAAGTTCTCTTCGGCACCGATCGGAATAACGACCGGCACAGGATTGGCCTTCAGACGCGTACGCATCTGCTCGACCACCTTGAAGAAGTTCGCGCCGGTACGGTCCATCTTGTTGACGAATGCCAGACGCGGCACTTTGTACTTGTTGGCCTGACGCCAGACGGTTTCCGATTGCGGCTGCACGCCACCCACAGCACAGTAAACCATGCAGGCGCCGTCCAGAACGCGCATCGAACGCTCGACTTCAATCGTGAAGTCCACGTGTCCCGGGGTATCGATGATGTTGATACGGTGTTCCGGGAAGTTGTTCGCCATGCCTTTCCAGAAGCAGGTCGTCGCAGCCGAGGTAATCGTGATGCCGCGCTCTTGTTCCTGCTCCATCCAGTCCATGGTTGCAGCGCCGTCGTGCACTTCACCGATCTTGTGGTTCACACCGGTGTAGTACAGGATACGCTCGGTGGTCGTGGTCTTACCTGCATCGATGTGCGCCGAGATACCGATATTGCGGTAGCGCTCAATGGGGGTCTTACGGGCCATAATGTTTCCTAAGTCTTTAATGCACGAAACCGAGCGCCACTTTTACAAGATATACGCTCGGCCGAACAAATTTCGAATACGAAAAAGAGCCTTCCGCACCAACCATGCGAAGGCCCCATTCAGTTTGATCAGAAGCGGAAGTGCGAGAACGCCTTGTTCGCTTCTGCCATACGGTGCACCTCATCACGCTTCTTCATTGCACCGCCACGACCTTCTGCAGCTTCCATCAATTCGCCAGCCAGACGCTGCGGCATCGATTTTTCGCTACGCTTGTTGGCAGCCTCACGCAGCCAGCGCATCGACAGCGCCATGCGGCGGACCGGACGCACTTCAACAGGCACCTGGTAGTTCGCGCCACCAACGCGACGGGATTTCACCTCGACCATCGGCTTGCAGTTGTTGATCGCAGCGGAGAACACTTCCAGCGGATCCTTACCCGATTTGGTCTGGATGTGATCAAAGGCACCATAGATGATGTTTTCAGCGACCGACTTCTTGCCGGACAGCATCAGGACGTTGACGAACTTGGCAACATCCACATTGCCGAATTTTGGATCCGGCAGGATTTCCCGTTTCGGGACTTCACGACGACGTGGCATTTCTCTTCCTTTTCACTCTTCAGTTGAGCCAACGGCAACAATTTGCCGCCCGCTCGCGGACAGTCATCACAACCATCCACTTACTCGACCCATCCGGGGCCGACACCTGTTCCGCAGCAGCGGAAATTGATTATTTCTTGGCAGCGCCAGCCTTGGCACGCTTCGCACCGTACTTCGAACGCGCCTGCTTACGATCCTTGACGCCTTGCGTATCAAGGGAACCGCGCACCATGTGGTAACGCACACCCGGCAAGTCTTTCACACGGCCGCCGCGAATCAGCACGACGCTGTGTTCCTGCAGGTTGTGGCCCTCACCGCCGATGTACGAAATGACTTCGAAACCGTTGGTCAGACGCACCTTGGCAACCTTACGAAGCGCCGAGTTCGGCTTCTTCGGGGTCGTGGTGTAGACGCGGGTGCAGACGCCGCGTTTTTGCGGGCTGTTTTCCAGCGCCGGCGATTTGCTCTTCACGCGTGCGGAGACACGTGGATTGCGAATCAATTGGTTGATGGTTGGCATCGCTTTTAATCCAGCTAGTACAACATTGATAATGAACCCGAAAACGGTTGTCCGGGACCAGGAAAACTTGCGGATGAATGGAATTCAACGCGCGGCTCGACTGAGCCATGGAGGGAGCAAGCGCGGCAGGATGCGAGAATTGCAGACCAAAGAGCGCTTAAGCCAAGCAGGGCTTAAAATCGAGAACTCGCGAGTATATCCCTGTCCGGCAATGCGGTCAATGGCCTGCCGGGAAGAATGATGAAGGATCGCTACAACAATATGGGTGTTTTGCCGTAATACGGCGACGATAAATGCTTGCCAGATAGATAAAAGGCGCCGGAGTTGCCTCCGGCGCCTTTTTTCATTGCTGCGCAACTCCGATCAGGAAGCGTCGGTATCGCTGTCCGGCACACCGGCCGGTTCTGCGAAGTGAGCCTCCGCTTCGGCCGCGCGCGCCGCTTTTTCGGCGGCGAGCAGTGCCTGGCGCTCCTCGGCTTCCCAGCTTTCCTTCTCCTTGCGGGCACGGTGATAAGCCAAGCCAGTACCGGCAGGGATCAGACGGCCGACGATGACGTTTTCCTTCAGTCCGCGCAGGCCATCTTTCTTGCCCATGATCGCCGCTTCGGTCAGCACGCGGGTCGTTTCCTGGAAGGAAGCAGCCGAGATGAACGAGTCGGTCGACAGCGAGGCCTTCGTGATGCCCAGCAGAACGTTTTCGTACGTCGCCGGAATTTTTCCTTCAGCCACGACACGGTCGTTCTCTTCCAGCAGCTCGGAACGCTCGACTTGTTCGCCGGTGATGTAGCTCGTATCGCCCGGTTCCACGACCTGCACACGGCGCAGCATCTGACGCACGATGACTTCGATGTGCTTGTCGTTGATCTTCACGCCCTGCAGACGGTAGACGTCCTGCACTTCGTCTACGATGTAACGTGCCAGCGCTTCGATGCCCAGCAAGCGCAGGATGTCTTGCGGATCGGCCGGGCCGTCCACGATCATCTCACCCTTGTTCACCACCTGGCCGTCGTGCACCAGCACTTGCTTGTCCTTGGTGATCAAGAACTCGTGCTTGTTGCCGTCCATGTCGGTGATTTCCAGACGCTGCTTGCCCTTGGTTTCCTTACCGAACGCAACCGTACCGGTAACTTCAGCCAGCATGCCGGCATCCTTAGGCGAACGCGCTTCGAACAACTCGGCAACACGCGGCAGACCGCCGGTGATGTCACGCGTTTTCTGCGATTCGGTCGGGATACGTGCGAGCACTTCGCCGACGGACACCTGTTGACCGTCTTTCACGGTGATCAGTGCGCCGACCTGGAAGCCGATCGTCACCGAATGCTCGGTACCGGCGATCTTCACTTCTTCGCCCTGTTCGTTCAGCAGCTTGACCTGCGGACGCACGCTCTTCGCAGCGGTGCTACGACGCTTCGCATCGATGACGACCAAGGTCGACAGACCGGTGACTTCGTCGATCTGACGCGCAACGGTAACGCCTTCTTCGACGTTCTCGAATTTCACCGTACCGGTGTATTCGGTAATGATCGGACGGGTCAGCGGATCCCAGGTTGCCAACGCGGTACCGGCCTTGATGACGGTGCCATCCTGAACCAGCAAGGTCGCGCCGTACGGCACTTTATGACGCTCGCGCTCACGGCCGTGGTCGTCCGTGATCAGCACTTCGCCGGAACGGGAAATGACGATCTGACCACCTTTGCCATTGGTGACGTAACGCATGGTCGCCGTGAAGCGGACCGTACCGTTCGACTTGGCTTCGACCGACGATGCCACCGCCGCACGCGATGCGGCACCACCGATGTGGAAGGTACGCATCGTCAACTGTGTGCCCGGCTCACCGATCGACTGTGCAGCAACCACACCGACGGCTTCGCCGGCATTGACCAACGTACCGCGGCCCAGATCGCGGCCATAGCACTGTGCGCACAGACCGAATCGGGTGTCGCAAGTCAGCGGCGTACGGATCTTCACTTCGTCGATGCCGAGACGTTCGATCTCCTCGACCATGTCTTCGTCCAGCAGCGTGCCGGC
>DATAHI010000166.1:0-6273 GCA_036263255.1 Oxalicibacterium sp.
CGGCGACGTAGAGGGCCTGCAAGGACCCGAACTGATGGAGCGCATGCGCAAGCACGCGGAGCGTTTCCAGACCGAAATCGTCTTCGACCATATTCACACCGCAAAACTGCAACCGCGCCCGTTCAAGCTGATCGGCGATTCGGGTGAATACAGCTGCGACGCATTGATCATCGCGACCGGCGCCAGCGCCAAATACCTGGGCCTGTCTTCGGAAGAGGCTTTCAAAGGCAAGGGCGTCTCCGCCTGCGCCACCTGCGACGGCTTCTTCTATCGCGGCCAGGAAGTCGCCGTGGTGGGCGGCGGCAATACCGCCGTCGAAGAAGCGCTGTACCTGTCGAATATTGCCAACAAGGTGACCGTGATCCATCGCCGCGACAAGTTCCGCGCCGAAGCGATCCTGATCGACCGCCTGATGGCAAAGGTCGCCGAAGGCAAGATCGAGGTGCGCTGGAACCATACGCTCGATGAAGTTGTCGGCGACGACAGCGGCGTGACCGGCATCAAGATCAAGTCGACCGTCGACGACAGCGTCGATTCGATCAAGGTCCACGGTCTGTTCATCGCGATCGGCCACAAGCCGAACACCGGCATTTTCGATGGCCAGATCGACATGCACAACGGCTACATCAAGACCAAGACCGGCCTGGAAGGCATGGCGACTGCAACCAACATCCCGGGCGTGTTTGCCGCCGGCGACGTGCAAGACCATGTGTATCGCCAGGCGATCACCAGTGCCGGCACCGGCTGCATGGCCGCGCTGGATGCGCAGCGCTATCTGGAAAGCCTGCAGTAAGCAGGGCCGTTTCCGCGCAATCGCGAGATTGCGCGGTGTATCACCAATGGGAGCCGCGCCATGTCCAGGCCGCTCAAGGATTTCTCCGCACTCAAGTCACTGCGCAAGGACCTGAAAGCGCAGGAAGAAGCGCGCCTTGCCGCCGAGGCGGAGCGCCAGCGCATCGAGGCACTGGCACGGCAGGAAGCGGATCTCTTTCGCCGTAGCATAGGCGATGTGACGCCTCTTTCATCCCAGGACACCATCGTCGTGCAGACACCGCGCCCGCTGCCTATCCCGCGCCAGCACCTGGCCGACGAACAGGCTGCGCTGCAGGAGTCGCTGTCCGATGAATTCACGATCGAGACACTCCTCGATACGGATGAAGACCTCAGCTACGCGCGTCAGGGTATCGGCCAGGACGTGCTGCGCAAGATGCGCCGCGGCCACTGGGTGATTCAGGGACAGCTCGACTTGCACGGTCTGCGCAGCGACGAAGCGCGCGAAGCGCTCGGCGAGTTCGTGCGTGCATCGGTGAAGCGTGGCTGGCGCTGCATACGCGTCATCCACGGCAAGGGACTGGGCTCCGTCAACAAGGAACCGGTCCTGAAAAGAAAAGTAAGAAATTGGCTGGTGCAGAAGGACGAAGTGATCGCCTTCTGTCAGGCGCGCGCAGCGGACGGCGGCGCCGGTGCATTGATCGTGTTGCTGCGCGCTTCCTAGAGTTTCTTGCCCGCTGTCGACAACGGACAGATGCGTCAGACGGCGTCCGAGCCGGTCTCACCGGTACGGATACGCACCACCTGCTCCACCGATTGCACGAAGATCTTGCCGTCGCCGATCTTGCCAGTGCGCGCAGCCTTGATGATTGCGTCCACCGCCTGTTCTACTCCGGAATCATCCACCACCGCTTCCACTTTCACCTTCGGCAGGAAATCGACCACATATTCGGCGCCGCGATACAGCTCGGTGTGGCCTTTCTGACGACCGAAGCCTTTTACTTCGGTCACGGTCAGCCCGGTGACGCCAACTTCGGCGAGCGCTTCGCGTACTTCGTCGAGTTTGAACGGTTTGATGATGGCGGTAATTTGCTTCATTAAAGCTCCTTGCTGGTCAATTCTTCAAGTTTTCCTATTGTGCCCTGTTTTGCCGCGAATTCCATCGTGATCAGGCTTCGCTGTCGGGGATATTTTGCAGGTCCGCCAGCCACACTACCGATTCCGCATCGCTCGGCGCGCGCCAGTCGCCGCGTGGCGACAGCGAACCGCCCGAGCCCACCTTCGGCGCATTCGGCACGCACGAGCGCTTGAACTGGCTCTGGCGGAAGAAGCGATCGAGGAAGATGCCTAGATTCTTCTTGATCTCGGCTAGCGGATACTGGTTCCGCACCACCTTGTCGGACTCGGGCCACACGCCCTTGGTTCGATCCGCCCATGCGGTCCACGACAGGAAGGCGACCTTGCTCGGCGCAAAGCCGAAACGCAGCGTGTAATACAGGTTGAAGTCCTGGAGCTCGTAGGGGCCGATGACCGATTCGGTCTTCTGCTCCGGCGCACCGGCCGATTTGCCTGGAATCAGTTCGGGACTGATGTCCGTGTCCAGCACGCGCAGCAGAACGTCCGCGCCCTCGCTGCCGATTTCGCCCTTCTCTGCCACCCAGCGCACCAGATGGCTGATCAGCGTCTTCGGCACGCTGGCGTTCACGTTGTAATGCGACATGTGGTCGCCGACGCCATACGTGCACCAGCCCAGCGCCAGTTCGCTCAGGTCACCGGTGCCGATCACGATCGCCTGCTGGTGGTTCGCCAGACGGAACAAATGATTGGTGCGCTCGCCCGCCTGCACGTTCTCGAAGGTGATGTCGAACACTTCCTTGCCCTCGGCATACGGATGGCCGAGATCCTTCAACATCTGCAGGCAGCTCGGACGGATGTCGATCTCGCGCGCGGTGCAGCCGACCGCCTGCATCAGCTCGCGCGCCTGCTTCAGCGTACGCTCGCTCGTGGCGAAACCAGGCATCGTGTAACCCAAGATATTCGTGCGCGGCAACCCGAGTCTGTCCATCGCCTTCGCACAGACCAGCAGCGCATGCGTGGAATCCAGGCCGCCCGACACGCCGATCACAACCTTCTTCAAACCGCTCGACGATAGCCGCTGCAGCAGCGCCTGCACCTGGATGTTGTACACCTCTTCGCAGCGCGCGTCGCGGAACAGCGGATTGGCCGGCACATAAGGGAAACGCTCGATACGCCGTTCCAGCGGCAGGCGTCCTTGCACTTGACGCCCCTGCAGCGGCAACTGCAGCGCAATCACCCGGAAACGATCCACTTCCGTCGCGTGCCGTCGTACCGATTGTCCGAAAGTCGTCATGTGCATACGCTGCAGCGACAAGCGCTCGACATCGATGTCGGCGCGGATCATGTGCGATTCGTCGGCGAACCGCTGGGACTCGGCCAGCAGCTCGCCGTTCTCGCAGATCAGGGCCTGGCCATCCCAGGCCAGATCGGTGGTCGATTCCCCGCGGCCCGCAGAAGAATACAGGTAGGCCGCCAGACAACGCGCCGATTGCTGCGAGACCAGCTGGTGCCGATAACCCGATTTGCCAACCACGATGTTAGAGGCCGACAGATTGACCAGCACTGTCGCACCTGCCAGCGCGGCGAAGGAAGACGGAGGAATCGGTACCCACACGTCTTCGCAGATTTCGACGTGGAAGCGGAAGGACGGGATGTTGACCACATCGAACAGCAACGAGGCACCGAAATCCACTTCCTGACCTAGCAGCATGATACGGTCGACGCTGGCGCAATCGGCCGGACTGAACTGGCGCGCTTCATAAAACTCGCCGTAATTCGGCAAAAAGCTCTTCGGCACCACGCCGCACAGGTGCCCATTGGCCACCACCACCGCGCAATTGAACAGCAGGTGTTCGACCCGCAGCGGCATGCCGACAATCATGGCCAGCGGCAGTTGCTTCGACGCTTCGACAATCGCCTCCAAGGCTTGCAGGCAGCCATCGAGCAACGCGCGCTGATGAAACAGGTCGTCGCAGGTATAGGCCGACAGGCCGAGTTCCGGGAAGGCAATCAGCGCCGCGCCTTCGTCTGCCGCCCGCTTCCCCAGCGCGATCGTTTCCTGCGCATTGAACAGCGGATCGGCAATCTTGCAGCGCGGCACGCCGACTGCAGCCCGGACGAAGCCGTGCGTATAAAGATTGAAGAAGTTGCCTGCCATGGCGGCCTCGGTTGTGATCAATTCGTCTATTGTAGTGGCTTGCCGTCGCTTTATGTGGGCGCCGACTTGCATTGCCTGTTTTGCGTACAATGACCCGCACGGCGCGAGATCATTCTGCGCCACTCCCGCAGCGCCTCGCCCAACGTATGAACCAGCCTACGCCCGCCCCTTCCTACCGTACTCAAATCGTTTCTTCACTAGCGGAAATCGGGCAGGCCGCCTGGGATGCATTGCTTTCCTGCGAGGCAGACGCCAACCCCTTTCTCAGCTATGCCTTTCTGCATGCGCTGCACGAATCCGGCTCGGCCTGCGCGCATACGGGTTGGCAACCGCAGTATGTCGCGGTATGGCGGCAGGACACGCTGGTCGCTGCGCTGCCGCTGTATGCCAAATCGCATTCCTATGGCGAATATGTATTCGACTGGGCCTGGGCTGATGCCTATGAGCGTCACGGCCTGGACTATTATCCAAAGCTGCTGTCTGCGATTCCGTTCACACCTGTCACCGGCAGCCGTTTGCTGGCAAGGGACGAGGAAGCGCGGCAGATACTGATCGCTGCACTCGTCGCGATCCAGACGGAAAATCCTTTTTCGTCGACACACGTGCTGTATCCCCCGCAAGCACAAGCAGAGTTGCTGCGGGACGCCGGCTTCCTGCTACGCAGCGGCGTGCAATTCCACTGGCTCAATGCAGGCTACCGTGACTTCGAACAATTCCTGGAAACGCTGGAGCGCAAGAAACGCAAGAACATCCGTGCCGAACGGCGCAAAGTGCAGGAAGCGGGCGTGCGCTTTCGCTGGATCGAGGGACGCGAAGCGGGCGAAGCCGACTGGGCCTTTTTCAAGCGCTGCTACGACCATACCTACGCAGCGCATCACTCGCAGCCCTACCTGAATCTTGATTTCTTCCTGCGCATTGGCGCCGCCATGCCGCAGCATCTTCTGCTGGTCGTTGCCGAGCGCGACGGCAAACCAATCGCATCGTCGCTGGTCATCCACGACGAGCGGACCTTGTATGGCCGCTACTGGGGAGCAATCGAACATATCGACTGCCTGCATTTCGAAACGGCGTACTATCAGCCGCTTGAATACTGCATCGCGCGCGACATTGCTTGCTTTGAAGGCGGTGCGCAAGGCGAGCACAAGATGGCGCGCGGTTTTCTGCCGCAACAAACTTGGTCGGCGCACTGGCTTGCCCATCCGGCCTTTGCCGATGCAATCGAGCATTTTCTGCAAAGGGAGACGCGCGGCATCACGGCCTATATTGACGAGTTGAACGAACACAATCCGTTCAGGACCAAAATGTGAAAATGTGTGTCTTTTGCAAAGTGGCGCTTGTCATCGCGATAGCTGAAAGGCATGCTAGCGAACCATGACACTACAGGTCGTCCCCAATACAGAACCGCAACCTATCAGCCGCTTCGGCCGTTTCTACGTCAAACAGGAACTTGGCCGCGGATCGATCGGCATCGTCTACCTTGCGCACGATCCGATCATCGATCGCGACGTGGCAATCAAGGCGGTGCGCAAGCGGCCTTCAGTCACCGAACGCAAGCAGAACGAACAGCAGTTCATCAACGAAGCGCGGGCGGCCGGCCGGTTACAGCACGCAAACATCGTCACGATCTACGAAGCCGTCAGCGAAGCCGAGTCGACCTACATCGTGATGGAGTACCTGCAGGGTCGCGAATTGAACAAGCTGCTGGCTGCCGGCCACCGCTTTACAGCGGAAGACGTTGCCTCCATTTCGTGGAAAGTGGCCGATGCGCTCGATCACGCGCACAAGCATGGCGTCGTGCATCGCGACATCAAACCAGCCAATATCTTCCTGGTCACCGATCATCAGCCGAAGCTGGTGGACTTCGGCATCGCGCGTTCGCCGAATCGCATCCCGGACGTACCGGGACAGGAATACACGCTGTTTCACGACAATCTGCTCGGCACGCCGAACTACATGTCGCCCGAGCAGGCGCTTGGACATCATGCCGACGAACGCACCGATATCTACTCGCTTGGCGCGGTGATGTACGAAATGCTGACCGGCCGCAAGCCGTTCCAGTCCAACGACACCGCCAAGCTGCTACAGCAAATCGCATACAAGGCACCGTCCGAGCCGCACCTGGTCGAACCTGACGTGCCAATGCCGCTGTCAAAGATCGTAATGAAGGCCATGCAGAAGAAGCCGGAAAAGCGGTACCAGAGCGCAGAAGAAATGACGCTGGACATCAAGCGCTACTTGATGCGCACCCGGCATCGCAACGAGCCTTC
>DATAHI010000167.1:0-2944 GCA_036263255.1 Oxalicibacterium sp.
AATACGCCGCCACTGTCGTTTTCGCCGCGCGACTGCATGCTGAATGCAATGTTCTCGCGCGCGACCGCATCCGCGTCTTTGTCGGCCGGTGCTTCATCCGGTGCATCGTTCGCGTCAGGTATGCCGGCAGCGCGCCGGCGATCGCGTGCGGCGGCCAGCATGTCGCTCATGTCGGCCGGTACTGCCTGTTGAGGACGTGCGGGCGGCGGGGCAGGCGCGGTGTTGGCGGCCACAGGTGGCGGTCGCGGCGGCGCCGGCTTGCGCACCGTCGGCGACGTACGCCTGTTCGTTTGCGCGACACGCGGCGGCGTGTTCGGATGCGGCGGTGTGCTGCGCGCGGGGGCCGTTGCGTGCGAAGTCTCGAAAGGCGGCAGCAGATTCACTACCAGCGGCGCATTGGGCAGGAAGCCGCTTTCTTTCATCGGCGGCATTGCACGCTCCAGCACGAACAGCAGCAAGCCGGCATGCAGCAGCAGCGATAGCGCGAAGCCGATGGCGCTGCGGCGGCCTGGATTTTCGAAAATACCGTGGAAAGTCATCTCGGACAGCAAACAGAAACAGCGGCCATTATGGCCTTCTCGTGAATATTGCGCCGGGCACGGGGCGATGGCGGCGCGCTCGGACGGCGCGCGTGCCGGTCGGTTTCGTTTGCGCCGCATGGCGATGCACATAAATCTGGGCAAATTCCGGGCGCAACAGCGATTGTGCACCCGCCGCCGGCTGCTTTGAAGCGGAAATTTGTTAACGGTCTGTGAACGACTGGCGCGGTCGCGGCGATCTTGCGAAAACACTCTTGCGTGTCCCGCCAAGCTCGACGCTACGTACTTTCCACAATAGGGCAGCCTGCGGGGGCTGCGTAGAATCCGTCCAGCTTTAACGAATATTTAACCTGTAAATAACACAGATTTAATGTCGTGCAGGCTTCACCGGCGTCGACGTGAAAGAAGCGAGACGACGGCAACAAGTCCGCCGCACCTGTACCCCGGGTTGCAAGGCGGCAAGGGCGGAACCGGCGATCGACCGGGCCAAGTAAGGCCGCCTGACAAAAAACGCAGAGCTTGCGTGAGCAGCGCCCGCTGCCCGCGACGGCATCTCTTAACGCAATCGTGGCGCTGCGCCCCAGCCAGCGCTTGGATCGGACTTGAGGAACAACATGACTGAATCGACACTTGCCCTGACGGGCGGCGCTTGCGCGTGCCCGTCTTTCTGCGGCGCGGCCGCACATCCCTTCAACTTTATCCAGGGAGGCGCGCGATGAGCAACATGCCTTCCGCAACACTCGACCAGCCGGTATCCAGCAAACGCTGGCTGCAGCTGGTCGTCGGCGTGATCTGCATGATCGCGACCGCCAACATTCAATACGCGTGGACGCTGTTCGTCCCGGAAATCCAGGGCCACTTCGGTTGGGCTCGCGCAGAAATCCAGATCGCCTTCACGATCTTCGTGCTGGTACAGACCTGGCTTGCACCGATCGAAGGCTACTTCATCGATAAACTCGGTCCGCGCCTGATGGTCGCCTTCGGCGCCGTCTTCATCGGCGTCGCATGGATCATCAACTCGCAGGCAAGCTCGCTGGCCGGCTTCTACGTTGGCGCGATCTTCGGTGGTATCGGCGTTGGTTCGATCTACGCGACCTGTATCAACAACGCGCTGAAATGGTTCCCGGACCGTCGCGGTCTCGCAGTCGGCCTGACCGCCGGCGGCTACGGTGCAGGTTCGGCTGCGACCATTCTGCCAATCGCAGCGATGATCGAATCCTCGGGCTTCCAGGAAACCTTCCTGTTCTTCGGCATCCTGCAAGGTTCGCTGGCATTCATCGCCGCATGGTTCCTGCGTTCGCCTAAGAAAGATGAAATCAAGACCTCGGCCAAGCTGGCACAGGCGACGCGCGACTACACGCTGAAGGAAGCGCTCAGCACCAAGCTGTTCTGGCTGATGTTCTTCATGTTCATCTGCGTCGTCACCGGCGGCATGATGGCCGTGGCACAGCTGGGCGTGATCGCGACCGACCTCGGCGTCAAGCATTTCGAAGTCAACATGTACTTCTTCACGATGGCTGCGTTGCCGCTCGCACTGATGCTGGACCGCATCATGAACGGCGTCTCGCGTCCACTGTTCGGCTGGATCTCGGACAACATCGGTCGTGAAAAGACCATGGTGATCGCGTTCACGCTGGAAGGCCTCGGCATCATCGCACTGGGTTACTTCGGTTCGAACCCATGGGCCTTCCTGATCCTGTCCGGCGTCGTGTTCCTGGCATGGGGTGAGGTGTACTCGCTGTTCTCGGCACTGGCTGGCGACGCGTTCGGCACCAAGCACATCGGCAAGATCTACGGCGTGCTGTACACCGCGAAAGGCATCGGCGCGCTGTTCGTTCCAGTCGGTAACCTGATGATGGAAGCAACCGGCACCTGGTCCACCGTGCTCTACACCGTGGCCTGCATGGACCTGACCGCCGCCTTCCTGGCCATCATGGTGCTGCGTCCTACGCTGGCCAAGCACGTGAAGACCTCGGCCGATCTGATGCAGAAGGAAAACGCTGCAAAGGGCAACGCCGCAGCAATTCCTGCGTAAATGTATTGATGCTGTAGATCTACCTCTCTCTCAACTTTCTGGGCTCCTTCGGGAGCCCGTTTTTTTGCTTGTTGCTACATTTTGTCGCTTCGTTCTGCGTTCCGGTGAACCCACTTCGCTCACGGAACTCCAAGTTGTTCTCGCAGAGGACTCGCAGCATGGCTTCCCGTTCCGCCGCACCCTGGCATGTCGTTAAAAACTCCTCCATACATGGCAAGGGCGTCTTCGCCAGGCGCCGCATCCCGGCGGGCAGCTGCATCATCGAATATCGCGGCGAGCGCGTGGCGTGGTCCGAGGCCGCAAGCCGTACCGAAGCGCATGCTGCGCTCAATTTCACCTACTTCTTCAGTTTGAATGATGGCCGCGTGAT
>DATAHI010000168.1:0-3073 GCA_036263255.1 Oxalicibacterium sp.
GCGTGTGGTGCCGTCTATTTCGGTGCACTGATGGCAATGGGATTCCGCTTCCGCGATTTCAAACGCGTCGCACGCTGACCACAAACACTTCTCTTGCTGCACGCAACGCGCATCCTCGCTATGATGTGCCTATGCTCACTCCATCTCTCGAATATTTTTCGATGCTGGTGCAGGAGGATGATGACATCCCCCTGTTCGAAGCGGCCCTGGCAATCGGTCAGGACGTACGACCGGAACTGGATCTCGAAGAGATTCAAGAAGAAGTCGATGCAATGGCGGGCCGTCTGATGCAACGCCTGCCGGACGATGCATCGATGATCCAGAAACTTCGGATGCTGAACCATTACTTCTACAACGAGCTCGGTTTCAGCGGCAACATCAACGATTACTATCTGCCGGACAACAGCTATCTGCATCGCGTGCTGGAAACACGGCGCGGCATCCCGATTTCACTGGCGGTGCTGTACATGGAACTGGCGCAGCAGATCGGTTTGAACGTACACGGTATTTCGTTCCCCGGGCACTTCCTGATGAAAATGTCGGTACCGAGTGGCGAGATTGTGCTCGACCCATTCAACGGCATCAGCCTTTCGCGCGAGGAACTGGAAGAACGCATCGAGCCTTACATTCTGCAACAGGAATTCCCTGACGACTTCCAGCTTGCGGCCTATCTGCAGAATGCGCGGCCGCGCGACATCCTCGCGCGCATGCTGCGCAATCTGAAAGCCTTATTCATGCAACAGGAACGCTGGCAAAACCTGCTCGAAGTACAACAACGCCTCGTGATACTGCTGCCGAAGGATGTGACCGAGCGCCGCGATCGCGGCATTGCGTTTGCGAACCTGGAATGCCCGCAGGCGGCACTGCAGGATCT
Organism: Oxalicibacterium sp.; assembly: GCA_036263255.1. GTDB lineage: Bacteria > Pseudomonadota > Gammaproteobacteria > Burkholderiales > Burkholderiaceae_D > Oxalicibacterium. Next base: position 875 of record DATAHI010000168.1, read on the forward strand.
GGAAACCTACATCGCGCTGCGTCCCTACGCAATGGACGTGGCTGCTCTGCGTGAACGCCTGCCCAGTTTGCGCGAGGCGAGCGACCGACTTAATTGATCGCGGCATCTCAGCCGCGCGTTTTTGCTTCGATCTGTTCCCAGCGCTCCAGCGCCTGCAGCAGCTGCTCATCGATCTCCGCGTAGCGCTGATTCAGCCGCTTCACTTCTTCCGGCTGCGCGTAGACGGCCGTATCGGCCAGCTTTTCCGTGATGGCTTTCTGTTCCGCTTCAAGCTGCGCAATCAGGTCCGGCAAGGTTTCCAGATCGCGCTGTTCCTTGTAGCTGAGCTTCTTCACCTTCGCCACCGGCGACGATGCTGCCGGAGATGTCGCCGCCGGCTCCGCTTTGTCTTCCGCCTTTACCGCCTTCTGCGCGATCGGCGTTGATGCCGCCGTCGGGCGCACTCTTTCCCAATCGCTGTAACCACCCACATATTCGCGCCACATTCCATCGCCTTCGGCCACGATCACGCCCGTGACGACATTGTCGAGGAAAGTGCGATCGTGGCTGACAAGAAAGACCGTGCCCTTGTATTCAGCCAGCAATTCCTCCAGCAACTCCAGTGTGTCGATGTCCAGATCGTTGGTCGGTTCGTCCAGCACGAGCACATTGGCCGGCTTAGCGAACAGACGCGCCAGCAGCAAGCGGTTGCGCTCGCCGCCGGACAGCGACTTGACTGGCGAACGGGCCCGCTCCGGTGCGAACAAGAAGTCATTCAGATACGTCATCACATGCTTGCGCTGGCCATTGATCTCTACCCAGTCGCTGCCCGGCGAAATCGTGTCGGCCAGGCTGGTTTCGTCATTTAATTGTGCGCGCATCTGATCGAAATACGCCACCTGCAACTTGGTGCCCTGCTTTACCGTACCGCTATCGGGCATCTCTTCGCCAAGGATAATTTTCAGCAGCGTCGTCTTGCCCGCGCCATTCGGCCCGATCAAGCCGATCTTGTCGCCGCGCAGAATGGTCGCGCTGAAGTTCTGCACAATGGCACGTTCGCCGTAACGCTTGGAGACGTTTTCCAGCTCTGCCACGATCTTGCCCGAACGATCGCCGGTGGAAATATCAAGCTTGACTTGCCCCTGCTGCTCACGGCGCTCGCTGCGAACCCGGCGCAGTTCTTCCAAACGCCGCACCCGGCCCTCGTCGCGCGTACGGCGTGCTTGCACGCCCTTGCGTATCCATACTTCTTCCTGTGCGAGGAATTTGTCGAACTTGGCGTTCTCCACTTCCTCGTTTGCCAGCAGATCAGCTTTGCGCGTTTGATAGGCGCTGAAATTGCCGGGAAAAGACAGGAGGCGGCCGCGATCGAGTTCGATGATGCGCGTCGCGACGTTGTCGAGAAAGCGTCGATCATGAGTGATGAACAACACGCTGCCCTTGAAGTCACGCAGCAAATCTTCCAGCCACAAGATGGACGTGAAATCGAGATGGTTGGTCGGCTCGTCCAGCAGCAACACGTCGGGTGCGCCGACCAGCGCGCGTGCCAGCGCAACGCGCTTCTGCGTGCCGCCGGAAAGATTGCCGATCACCGCATGCCTGTCGAGATTTAACCTGTTCAGCGTGGCGTCGACCTTGTGATGCAGATTCCAGGCATCTGCCGCATCCAGCGTCACCTGAATTTCGTGCATGCGCTCCATCAACGCTTCGTCATTGTCGCCGCCGAATTGCGTTGTCAAGGCGTCGTACTCCGACAGCAAGGCTTGCAATTCACCCATCCCGGACGCCACGGAATCGAATACCGTCATGTCGAGCGAAAACTGAGGCTCCTGCTCGACATAGGCAATCTTCACGCCCTGCTGCATCACGAGCAAGCCGTCATCCAGCCTGGAACGGCCGGCAATAATTTTCAATAGCGAGGATTTGCCGGTCCCATTGCGGCCAATGAGACCGACGCGCTCGCCACCTTCGAGCGAAAACTCGGCGTGATCGAGCAGGGGAACATGACCAAACGCAAGCTGTGCGTAGGAAAGAGAGATAACTGCCATAGGAAACGAAGAGAAAGGCGGCGCAACACGACGCCTGCAAATAGGAAGTCCGCATTGTACCGATTGCGCGCGTGCCCCGCCCGCTCGACACGCGTCCGCTATAATGCGTGCCGGACATCACGTCCGACTTCCCGTGTCTCGCCATAGTTCAATGGATAGAACGAGTGCCTCC
>DATAHI010000169.1:0-6108 GCA_036263255.1 Oxalicibacterium sp.
CCAGCCGCCAATCGGCAGATTTGCGCGCAGTCGATGTCGAGCGCGATACAGCGCGACATTGCCTCGACGTCTTTTTCCTCCAGACATGAAGCCGCACAGTGGTCGCATGCCGCCGCGCAGGCGTTGCACGCATCGATACAGGATTGAAAGGATTGCTGAGCCATCGTCTTACTCCTTAATGAATTCCTTAACGCAAACGCGTTCCGGATACGATGTGTCAGCAAAACGGCGGCATGGTTCCGCCGCACGCTGAGATCACTGCTTCGGCACGTTCGCATGCCGAAGCAACCGCAAGCCGTTGAAGACAACAAGTAGGCTTGCACCGACATCGGCGAAGACCGCCATCCACAGCGTAGCCATTCCGGATAAGGCCAGCGCGAAAAACACTGCCTTGATTCCCAGCGCGGCAGCAATATTTTGTATCAGCACGCTGCGCGTCGCGCGGCTCAATTCAATGAAGTGCGGCAACTTGTTCAGGTCGTCGTCCATGAACGCGACATCGGCAGTCTCGATGGCAGTATCGCTGCCGGCTGCGCCCATCGCGAAACCGATGTTGGCTTGCGCGAGCGCCGGCGCATCGTTGATGCCATCGCCCAGCATGCCAACCGTGCCGTATGTCGCTTGCAGTTCGCGCACCTGCTGGAGCTTGTCCTCGGGCAGCAATTCGGCCTGCACGGCCGAGATGCCGAGCGTCTTGCCCAGATGCTGCGCGGTCAGCCGATTGTCGCCCGTCAGCATGACGCTCGCGACACCCAGCCGCTTCAATTTCGCCAGCGCCTGCCCGGCACTCGCACGCGCCTGATCCGCGACCGCAATGATGCCGAGCACCTTTTTCTCGGTGGCGATCAACACGGCAGTTTGCGCCGCATTTTCGATGCGGCGCAGATGTGTTTCCACGGACGCGTCAACGATGCCCAATTCCTTCATCAGACGGTGATTGCCGAGATAGAGCACGCGTCCGTCGATTTCGCCTTTGATGCCGCGCCCCGGCAAGGACTCGACATTGCGTACGGCACGATAACGATCCGCATGTGGACCGGCTGCGACGATCGCATGCGCCAAGGGATGATCGGAATGGGCGTCAAGGCTCGCGGCGAGCAGCAACAGGTCTTCATGTGTGTCGTTTCCGGTCGCGCTGACTTCCACCACCGCTGGTTTGCCAACGGTCAGCGTGCCGGTTTTGTCCAGGGCCACGGCCTTCAGCTTGTGCCCTGCTTCAAGATACTGACCACCTTTTACCAAAATGCCGCGCCGTGCGGCAGCCGTCAGCCCGCTGACGATGGTGACAGGTGTCGAGATGACGAGCGCGCATGGGCATGCGATGACGAGCAGCACGAGCGCCTTGTAGAGCCAATCGGCGAACGGCGCGCCAAATGCCAGCGGAGGCAGCAGCGCAACAAGTACCGCCACAACAACCACGGCCGGCGTGTAATAGCGTGCGAAAACGTCGACGAAGCGCTGCGTCGGTGCGCGCGCCGCCTCGGTTTCCTCGATCACGCGCACGATCCTGGCCAGCGTGCTGTTGCTGCTGTCCGCGCTGACACGCATCTGCAGCACACCGCGATCGTTGATGCTGCCGGCATAGACTGCATCGCCTTCGCACTTCATCACCGGCATGCTCTCGCCGGTGATCGGCGCCTGGTTCACGTTCGATTGGCCATCGACGACCACGCCATCCAGCGCGATGCGTTCGCCCGGCCTGATCATCACGATCGAGCCGACTCCGACGGCTTTCACGTCGCGTTCTTCCCAGCCTTCGTCTGCGCCACGTACCGTCACTACGTCCGGCGCGAGTTTCAGCAAGCCGTGCACTGCGCTCCGCACCCGATCGAGCGACAGGCTTTCGATCAGCTCGGCCAGCGCAAACAGGAAGATCACCATCGCCGCTTCCGGCCAGTGCCCGATCGCAATGGCGCCCAACACCGCAAGTGTCATCAGGAAGTTGATGTTCAGCGTCAGGCTCTTCAGTGCGATCCAGCCTTTGCGCAAGGTCGGCCCACCCGCGCAGACGACGGACAGAAGTGATAACGCGATCACCAGAGGTGAACGGTCGGCTTGCGTCGCCCAGCTCAATGCCTCCGCAGCGCAGGCCGCTATCCCCGCGATCGCCAGCAGCACGATTTGCCGGCGACTGATCCCGGAAGATTCGGCTGCTGCCGAATGCTTTTCCTCGATCGCTTGTGCTTGCATGCCGATCGCCGTCAACGCCTGCATCATTTCGCCCGCATCGGCGCTGCGATGATGAACCGTCAGCACGCGCTGCATCAGGTTGAAATCCAGTTGCACAATGCCTGCCATGCCGCTCAGTTTGTTGCGGATCAGCCGTTCCTCGTTCGGGCAGTCCATGTTGGCGATCGCATAGCGCAATATTTGCGTCCCAGAAATATCGATGTGCTGGTCCGCTGCTTGCGTGTTGCAACTCGGCGAACTGCAGCAGGTAGGTTCGTGCGTGGCGTGGTGCGTGGACGGTTTCATTGAGCAAGGCTTCGCATAATCGGGTATCGTCATTACAGTCCCTGTAGTTGCTACGGGGTCAAGGGGTCACTCATGAAAATCGGCGAACTGGCAAAGAGCACGGGATGCGACATCGAGACCATCCGCTACTATGAAAAGACCGGCCTGCTGCAGCCGCCTGCACGCGACGCCAGCGGCTATCGCAACTACCAGGCGGCACATCAGGAACGATTGCAGTTCATTCGACACTGCCGCTCGCTGCAGATGGGATTGGCAGATATCCGCGTGCTGCTGGAATTGAAGCGGCATCCGGACAGCGGCTGCCAGCGCATCAATGAACTGCTGGATCACCATCTTGCACAAACACGTGAACGCATTGCAGCGCTGAGTACGCTGGAACAGCAACTGACTACGCTACGTCATGAATGTGAACGGCCGCACTCGGTGCAGGAATGCGGCATCCTGCACGCACTGAATGAGGCAGCGGAAGGCCATGCGTGCGTGTGCCATCAAGCCGGCATTGCGCATAGCTAATGTGCCGATTCCCGAAGCGCTGCAGCCTGAACGAATTGCAGCCGACCGAATTGCAGCCGATATATAGCTCACACGAGATCATGCATTTGCACGAGCGAAATGCGCGTGCGTCTTTTTACGCCCTCCTTCGCAACTCTTGCCCGCGAAAGCAATCACACCAGCCGAATTGACTGCGTGCTCGATGCATCGGTCTTCAGAATTGCTTAAGCGAGGTGAATATGTCGGCGACTGTCGGAGAATTTCTACTGCAACGTCTTTCCGAATGGGGGGTGCATCGCATCTACGGTTATCCGGGGGACGGCATCAACGGCATCATTGGCGCCTTCGAAAAAACGAAGAACATCGAGTTCGTGCAGACGCGGCATGAGGAAATGTCGGCCTTCATGGCGTGCGCGCATGCGAAGTTCAGTGGCGAAGTCGGCGTATGTCTGGCGACGTCGGGCCCGGGAGCGATTCATATGCTCAATGGCCTGTATGACGCCAAGGCGGATCATCAGCCCGTGGTAGCCATCGTCGGTCAGTCTAGCCGCATGGCGATCGGTGGCGACTACCAGCAGGAAGTCGACCTGATGTCGCTGTTCAAGGATGTTGCACGCGAATACGTGCATACCGTGACGACGCCCGAACAGGTGCGCCATCTGGTCGACCGCGCTTTCCGCATCGCACGCGACCAGCGCACCGTGACTTGCCTGATCTTCCCGAATGACATTCAAGCCTTGCCTTACAAGGAGCCGCCGCGTCTGCACAACACCGTACATACCGGCATAGGCTATACCGCGCCGGCAGGCGGCGTGCCGGCCGAAAGCGATTTGCAACGTGCGGCTGAAATTCTGAACGCAGGCAGCAAGGTCGCGATCCTGGTCGGCGCAGGTGCGTTGCATGCCACGGACGAGGTGATTGAGGTCGCCGAGCTGCTGGGAGCCGGCATTGCGAAGGCGCTGCTCGGCAAAGCGGCAGTGCCCGACGATCTGCCTTTCGTCACCGGTTCCATCGGCCTGCTCGGAACCAAGGCGAGCTGGGATCTGATGACCGAGTGCGATACCTTGCTGATGATCGGCTCCGCTTTCCCCTATTCCGAATTTTTACCGAAGGAAGGCGCGGCGCGCGGCGTGCAGATCGACATCGATGGCCGCATGCTGAACCTGCGTTATCCGATGGAGGTCGGCCTGATCGGCGACAGCAAGAGAACGCTCGCCGCATTGATTCCGCATCTGCAGCGCAAGCAGGATCGCGCATGGCGCGAACGCATCGAACGCAATGTCGCGCGTTGGTGGAAAGTACTCGAGGCGCGCGCGATGAATCCGGGCGAACCGATCAATCCGCAACGTGCGTTCTGGGAACTGTCGCCGCGCCTCCCGGAGAATTGCATCCTCACTTGCGATTCCGGTTCCGCTGCCAGCTGGTATGCGCGCGACCTGAAAATACGGCGCGGCATGATGGCATCGCTTTCCGGTGGACTGGCAACGATGGGGCCGGCCGTGCCATATGCGATCGCCGCCAAGTTCGCGCACCCCGAGCGCCACGTGATCGCCATTGCGGGCGATGGCGCAATGCAGATGAACGGCATCAATGGCTTGATCACGCTGGCCAAGGTCTGGAAGCAATGGGGTAATCCGCGCCTGACTGTCGTGGTGCTGAACAATCGCGACTTGAACATGGTGACCTGGGAAGAGCGCGTGATGGAAGGCGATCCCAAGTTCAAGGATTCGCAGGAGCTTCCGGATTTTCCATATGCGCGCTATGCCGAAATGCTGGGTCTGCGTGGCATCCGCGTAGACCGGCCGGAACAGATTGCAGCGGCATGGGATCAGGCGCTGTCACCGGAAGTGCCGACGCTGGTCGAACTCGTTACCGATCCGAATATTCCTCCGTTGCCGCCGCACGTATCGAGCAAGCAGATGAAGGCCTTTGCCTCCGCGCTGTGGCATCGCGATCCGGATGCCGTGAAAATCACGCTCGCGTCAATGCGGGAAGCGTGGGATGGATTGTTCCCCGGCGACGGCAAGCACTAAGCGCAGAGCGCCGTCATGTCTCGTTCTTCCACCGCTGCGATCAGCGCGCGCTGGCGGGACATGGCGATCGCCCTGCGCAACCGCTGCATCTGGCTGCAGTGCTGAGGATGGCGCTGCGCCAATCGGCTCGAATGTCGCTCAAGAGGAGCCGACCGCGGCCCGTGCCAGCAATGCGAGCAAGATCAGTACTGCAACGACAAGCGTGCGATGCGTCGCCAGCCACAATTCGCCGTCGGAAGCTGAGGCTTGCTCATCGAAGCGCCCATGCATGCCGGGATCACCGGGCACCGGCGCGTACAGGTTGTCAGGCCGGTCGGGCGCAGCATTTTCCTTGCTTTGCTGACCGTCCCACGCATCGCGCGCAAGCTTGCGATCGAGAAAACCGGGAATGATCCGCGTGCCGACAATCGCTTCGACCGCCGGGAAGCCCACCCACAACTCACGCCTCCTGTGCGTTGCGGCCCAGTAGATCCCGCGCGCTGCCAGTTCCGGCTGAAAGATCTTGCCAAGCGGCTTCGGTTTGCCTCGCATGCAGCTGCGGCCCCAATCGAATTGCGGCGTGTTGAAGGCCGACAGATGCACCATCGTCACATGGACATTGCTCTTGTCGTGGATCAGTTCCGAACGCAGCGAATCGGTGAAGCCGCGCAAGCCGCTCTTGGCGCCGCAGTAGGCGGCCTGCAGTGGAATCGACCGGTACGCGAGTGCCGAGCCGACTTGCACGATCACGCCATGATTGCGCGCTTTCATGTGTTTCAGCGCCGCCATCGTGCCCCACACGGCGCCGAGATAGGTCACTTCCGTCGCGCGCTTGAAATCTTCGGGATCGATCGATTCGACGGGGCAAAAAATGGTCGCCATTGCATTGTTGATCCAGACGTCTATGCCTCCCCACTCACGCTCAACGCGTTGCGCGGCCGCTTCCACCTGCGCATGATCGGCGACGTCCGCCGTAATCAGCATTGCGCTGCCGCCGGCGGCTTCAACCTCATCTCGCGCACTCTGCAAGCCTTCGTGGCCGCGCGCGACCAGCGCAACGCGCCACCCGTGACGAGCAAACTCGACCGCAGCGGCGCGGCCAATGCCCGCCGACGCACCGGTAATCACC
>DATAHI010000170.1:0-4100 GCA_036263255.1 Oxalicibacterium sp.
AGTCGCAGATAACGGGCCGGAATGCCATAGGCTTCGGCGATGATGATCCCGTGCAGCGAGCTGGAGATAACCAGTTTCCCTTGGAGTATCTCCGCTACACAACGGTTCCAACTCAGCATCGGCGACACGATGTTTTGCAGACGCGCCTGCTGCGCCAGGCCGAGGTCATGCAGATTGGGCACGACGACATAAGGCTTTCGCGCAGTGGCGGCGAAGCGGCCGGGGAACAGCGTCGGCAGCAGCAAGGCCGGATCGCCATACACTTCGGGTACGGCGATCCCGCGATTCATCAGGAAATCGCGTGTCAGCGGACCGCGCACTGCGCGCACGTCCAGCCGTTGAAAGCGGTGCAGTTTCGGATCGACCTTGCCGTTGACACCGGAACCCCACACCACATCGCCATCCTGTGCGAAATGCAGCACCGACCCTACCGCGAACAGGCGATGCGAGCGTGCCGTTTCTTCTTCCAGTAAATGGCCGCGCATGGCCAGCAGCTTGGTCACGATAACCCGCGCCAGATGGTCGCCAAAATTCAATGCGCCGCCTTCCGGCTTCCAGAAAAACAGGTCGACGTGCGGATATCCGTAGCTGTCGCCGGCATCGTCCTTCGCCTTGACCAGGCGGTTCAACAGGCTCAATCCGTTCATTAGGTACTGCTCCCCTTCCAATATTCTTGTTTTCAGATGCTTATCTCAGCTTCAGCCGGCTGAACGTCGTTGCCACATGCGAGATGACGGCCTGGTCCGAGAAATGCGATTGCGAAGAGGCGATGTCGGATTCGGTGATCTGCGCCTGGTGCGCACGCATCTTCTCGATCAGATCGCCAAAGTCGCTGGCGGCCACGATCATGCGATCGTTGACCGTATTGCGGAACCAGGTGATGAACGGCGTTTCGACCGCGAAGACTGGCACGCCAAGCGAAATCGCAAAGACGATGCTGCCGCTGACGATCATGTCGTCTTCCGAATGGCAGATCAGCATGCCGGAAGAACGCACGATCAGATCGCGTGCAAGCTCGTCCGAAATAAACTGCGCCATGATCGTCACATTGGGCTTGTTGAACGATTCCAGCTTCTTCCTGTATTCCTCGTCGGGACAGGTGCCGCAAACCAGAATGTGCAGATCCGGCGGAAGCATCTCGATCAGCCTGTCGATCTTCTTGTACGACTGAATGCGTCCGAAAACGACGAAATACTTTTCCGGCAATTGCATATCCGGCGGCAGCGACGAAGCGCCCTGCTCCACCTCATAGAGCGGATGCGGTACGTAATAGCGATGCTCTTCCGCCAGATGGCCGGAATGCACCCAGCACAGATCGAAGCAGCGTTCGTAAAGGGCGATGATGCGCATCGCCTTTTCCTTCGTCGGACCCAGTGCATCGTGTGGGTAAACGTTGTGCCGTACAAATACCGTCTTGCGCGAAATCAGCTTGTACACCGCGATGCGGAAAAATTCCTTCACGACGCCTAACGGGCTGATCGTGCCCTTGCGCGCATTGACGAAGTTGTTATCCGTCCAGTTCAGGATCAGCACGTCGTAACGCTTGAAGTCGAAATTCAAGAGCACGCGCTTCAGCGGTGGCGCTTCGGCAACCGCGCCGAAGTGCGACAGGATTTTCTTGAAATTGTCGGTGTAGCGATTGCTCTTGTTCTCGAAAGGGAAATACGCGATCTGCAGTCTGTCTTTCATGTTGCTTCACATCCGTTCAATTCTCGCGTTCGTGCTCACGCCCGTGCCCACGCTCTCGTTCCTGCCCGAGGTATTTTTTCAGCACGGCAGTCTGCGGTGCATCGCGGCCTTCCTGCGGCTGTATGCTCATCGGATATTTTCCCCACCAGCGGCCCATGGCCCAGTACGTCCAGCCACGCCACACGTCCGTGTCGTCAGCGCCGGACAGAATTGCATCGAGCGCCGCCAGACAGGCGTCGCCGGGCGCCACGCCGAATTCACCGAGGAACAGTTTTTGATGGTTCTCGCGCGCCCACTCGGTCATGCGTTTCATGACCCGGCTCAGTCGGTCGGAATCGATACAGTTCTGCTTGATGCCTGCAAAGCCAGGATCGGCGTACTGATGCGCTTCAAGCCAGGTGCGACGCAACGGGTCCTTGAATCCGGCGAAGGCATCGGCATTCGATGGATTCCCCTTCATCCAGTCGTGCGCGCCGCTCCAGCCGCCACCGGACACCAGGATCACGTTCTTGGCGCCATCCTTGCGCAGCATGTCGACCGTCTTCTGTGCAAGCGGAGCCCAGTCGCCGACGTCGATCTTGGCCGGTTCGTTCATCAGGTCGAAGATCGTCTTGTCCGGGTCGCCGAATGCCGATGCCAGGCGCTTCCACAGATCGAGAAAGGCTTCTGCCGGCACCTCGTCCGAGCCGATCTTCTTGCCGCGATAGGTGGCGTAATTGTGCACGTCGAGAATCACGCACAAGCCGGCCCGATTTGCCTGCTCCACCGTGGACGTTAGCGACCGTAATTCCTTCGCATCGAGTTCCTGCATCAGTTCCGGCTGAACGCGTTCCCAGCGAAACGGCAGCCGGATCACATTGGCTCCCATGTCGCGGATGTAATCGAAGTCGACAGGATTCGGGTAGGTGTAATCCTTGTTGAGCACGCCCGGAATCCGGTTGCTGTGAAACTCTGCGCCCGAGACATTGACGCCGCGCAGCGGTTGCTTGACCAGACATTGGGCCGATGCGTCGGGCAGCATGAGTGCGCCAAGCACCAGGGAAAGAGCGCACAACGCGCCGCGCAGAGTGAGGAAGGGGAAGCGTGACATCGGAAAATCCTTTTCTTCCAGATACGGTTTACAGACGCACGATGTCCTCGGCCAGCGCGATGCGCCTCCAGCCGAACAGCATGTTGCGGAAGCCGCGGATACGCCAGCCAAGGCGGCGAATCACGTGGCGCAGTGCGTTATCTTCCGAGTTGTGTTCTATATCGCTGGTATAGGTCGTTTCCGGCTTGGCTTTCGACGGATCGAATTTCGCCTGCACACACAAGGCGGGAACGGCCTGATACACGCGGTGCCTGCGCGCCACGGCGGAGGTTCCCTTGTCGAACAGGAAGAAATCGACCGGACTGTGACGGGTGATCGGTTCGGCCAGCAAGAGTTGTGCGGCACGCTTCGGCAAGACGTAGGCGCCGGCGCCCCAGGTTTCGGAGCGCACCTCCACCATCTCGATGCCTGCCACCGGAAAATGCCTGTCGCGATTCAGCAGCACGCGATGCTTTGTCGCCTCCAGCCGCAGGACGTCGAATTGTTCGAGATGCGGACCGATGTCTTCCAGCACAGCCGGCAAGGCGGCGCTGACTTGTACATCGTCTTCGAATACAACGCCGAAGTCTTCGTCGCCATTGGCGATTTCGGTCCAGGCTTCGTAATGGCTGCAGAAGCAACCGATATGGCCCGGTATCCAACCGTTGGCGCGCGGACGCGCGCGGGCGAATTCCTGGCGTTGCTCCGCGCTCATCGCGCGTCCATCGGTGGCTTCGATGCGTTGGAAATGCAGGCCAAGATCGTCGAATTTTTTCTGCATGGCCGCCAGCCTGCCGGTCGCGCGCTGCAGATTGATCACATAGATTTTGTATCGCATGGCCTGCTCCCTGTTGCTCACAAGTTGAAGATGAGATGGACTGCTTTTCTCTCCAGCCTCGATGTGAAGCTTGTTTTGTTGTTTGCTTTGTTGTTTATACATAGCGGGTCACCCTTTCCCCTCCGACCAGATCCTGATAGATCTGCACATAGCGGTCGGCGATATGACGCCAGTCGTATTGCTGCACGAAGTGCTGTGCTGCGCTGCGCCGTGCAGCGTAGGCCTCTTCCCCCTGCACATGGAGATCTGCAATCTGCGTCGCTGCCTGTTCCAGTTGTTGCGTATCGACCAGCACGCCCATATCGGATTTTTCAACCAGATTGCGGAACGGAGGAATATCGCTCAACACCGGCGTCAGCCCGGCGCTCATGGCCTCAATGGGCGCAATGCCGAATCCCTCGTGACGCGAGAGGCAGACGTAATAGCTCGCTTGTCCGATCAATTCAGCCAACTCACGCTCGGCGGGATTGGCTGCGAGTTGCACCTTCCCGGTCAAGCCATGCT
>DATAHI010000171.1:0-2087 GCA_036263255.1 Oxalicibacterium sp.
AGCAGCATGCCGGCCGCAAAGCCGACGACTTCCGTACCCGCTTCCGCCACGTACACGCAGATGCCCGGCATCTTTGCGTTCAGCACCTGCGACCACATCGCGGTGCTTTCTTCCGCACGCATGTTGTCCAGATACGCGTCGGGCATCACGCCGCGATAGGTGGCGCGCCAGCTGTCGACACGCACCGCGGCAATCGCCGCTGCATCTTCTGCGGTCGCGAGGCGAAAGCCGATCTCGGTCACGAAACAAGCTTCTTGACGTTAGCCGTCACATTTTCGACAGTGAAGCCGAAGTGCTTGAACAGCACGCCGGCCGGCGCCGATTCGCCGAAGGTATCGATGCCGATCACCGCGCCGTCGAGGCCGACGTACTTGTGCCAGAAGTCGGTAACGCCGGCTTCGATCGCGACGCGCGGCAAGCCCTTCGGCAGCACGCTGGCTTTGTAAGCGGCATCCTGTCGATCGAACACATCGGTCGACGGCATCGACACGACGCGGACCTGAATGTTCTGCAGCGCCAGTTCGGCGGCGGCCTTGGTCGCCAGTTCCACCTCAGAACCGGTGGCGATCAGCACGGCTTTCGCATCAGCGTGGTCGCGCAGCACGTAACCGCCGCGATGAATGTGAGAAATCTGTTCCGGCGTGCGTTCCTGGAATTGCAGGTTCTGGCGCGAGAAAATCAGCGTCGAAGGGCCGTGACGGCGCGTAACGGCGTGCGACCATGCCACTGCCGATTCCACCGTATCGCATGGGCGCCAGTTGTCGAGGTGCGGGATCAGGCGCAGGCTGGACACATGTTCGACCGACTGATGGGTCGGGCCATCTTCGCCGAGACCGATCGAATCATGCGTGAAGACGAAGATCGAACGGATCTTCATCAGTGCCGCCATGCGGATCGCGTTACGGCTGTAGTCGGAGAAGGTGAGAAAGGTGGCCCCGAACGGGATGTAGCCGCCATGCAGGGCGATGCCGTTCATCACGGCGCTCATGCCGAATTCACGCACGCCGTAGTTGATGTGGTTGCCAGCCTGATCGGCACGCACTGCGACGCATTCCTTCCAGTTGGTCAGGTTGGAACCGGTCAGGTCGGCGGAACCGCCGAGGAACTCTGGCAGCACCGGTGCATAGGCCTGGATCGCATTCTGACTCGCCTTGCGGGTCGCAATGGTTTCCTTTTTCTCGACGCAGGTGGCGATATAAGCCTGCACGGTCTTGTCGAAGTCGGCAGGCAATTCGCCCTTCATGCGGCGTACCAGTTCGGCAGCTTCCTTCGGGAATTTTTCGCGGTACGCATCGAACACGGCATTCCACTCGGATTCCAGCGCAGCGCCCTTCTTCTTCGCGTCCCAGGCGTCGTACACTTCTTGCGGAAGTTCGAAAGGCACATGGTTCCACAGCAGCGCGTCGCGCGTCGCAGCGATTTCCTTGTCGCCAAGTGCGGCGCCGTGCACGTTGTGGGTGCCGGCCATGTTCGGCGAACCTTTGCCGATCACGGTCTTGCAGCAGATCAGTGTCGGTTTGTCCGATGCGCGCGCCTTCAGGATCGCGGCGTTGACGGCTTCCACATCATGGCCGTCGACATCGCGGATGACGTTCCAGTGGTAGGCTTCGAAACGCTTCGGCGTGTCGTCGGTGAACCAGCCTTCGACGTGGCCGTCGATCGAGATGCCGTTGTCGTCCCACAGCGCGATCAGCTTGTTCAGCTTCAGCGTGCCGGCCAGCGAACAGGCTTCGTGTGAAATACCTTCCATCAGGCAGCCGTCGCCGAGGAAAACATACGTATGGTGGTTGACGACGTTAAAGCCGGGGCGGTTGAACTCCGCTGCCAGCAGCTTCTCGGCCAGCGCCATGCCGACCGCGTTCGTAATCCCCTGGCCCAGCGGGCCGGTGGTGGTCTCTACGCCCGGCGTGATGCCGACTTCCGGATGGCCTGGTGTCTTCGAATGCATCTGGCGGAAATTGCGCAGATCGTCCATCGACAGATCGTAGCCGGTCAGGTGCAGCAGCGCGTATAACAGCATCGAACCGTGGCCGTTCGACAGCACGAAACGGTCGCGGTTGGCCCAGTGCGGGTTGGCGGGATTGTGC
>DATAHI010000172.1:0-15172 GCA_036263255.1 Oxalicibacterium sp.
GTGCGTAGGACATACGCAGCATCGTCGGTGCAGTTGATGCAGTCGGTACAGCCTGGGCCGACACCACGATGCTAGGCTTTTCTTCGGCGAGCGTAATTGCGGCAGCCGAGCTGTGATGCGCTACTTGCGCGTGAGGCGCGATCCATTGCGACAGCTCGTTCTGGAACGCCCAGGCGGTCATGCCGCCCATCAGCGCCAGGCCGGCGGCAAGCGTGATCCAGATCGATGCCGATGATTTTCGCACCGCAGCGCGCGGCATTGCTGTCTGCACGGGCTGCGATGCGGCATCGCCATCCTCCGGCACGGCAACCGCTAGGCGCGCGCGCAAGGCTTGCACCTGCTGCTGTTCTTCCTGTGCTCGCTGCTCGGCTTGCATGCACAATTGCTGTTCCAGCTGCAGCTTTTCTTCGATCGCCTTCAGCGCCTGCGCTTCTGCTTCGGCGCGTTGCTGCTCCAGCTTGCGTTGCAGTTGCAAGGCGTGCAGCGCGTTGCGTTCAGCACGTACGCGCAATTCCTCGGCGTGCACCAGCTCGGCTGCCTCGGCAATTTTCTGTTCGGCTGCTTCTGCCGCAGCGCGTTGCGTTTCGGCCTGCAGCAATTCTTTTGCCAGTTTTTCCTTCTCCGCCAGGGTTAAGGCTTCGCTCGCCCGTGCGAGAGCTTGCTGCGCTTCTTCCCGGCTGCGCAGCACAGCGGTCTGTTCGCGTTCGGCTTGCACGCGCTGACGGGTGGCAGCCAGCGCCGCTTGTTCGGCAGCCAATTTTTCCTGCGTTGCCTTCAGCACCAGCGCTGCCGCCTCGGCACGCTCTTCCTCCAGCTGCAATTTCTTCTCGATCGTATCAACCGCCTGCTGTTCCAGATACGCGCGCGCGCGCTCTGCTTGCGCGAGTTCGATCGCCTGCAGTGCACGGCGCTCTGCCGCTTCGGCGGACTGACGCTGCAATTCGGCCTGCTGTTGCGCTGCCTGCAGGGCTTGCTGCTCCGCCAACAGTCTGGTTTCCTCTGTGACGCGCAGCGTCTGCTCGGTTTCCGTTTGCGCCTGCAACGTGGCAGCGTGCTGTTGTTCGGCCAGCGCGCGTGCCTCCGCTTCGGCGCGCAGACGCTGTTCCATTTCCAGTTTCTGCTGCACTTCTTGCAAGGCTTTTTGTTCTGCTTCGCTGCGTTCGCGTTCAGCCTGTGCGAGTGCCACCGCTTCCGCGGCTTGCTGTTCCAGTGCGCGGGCCGCGGCCTGCTGCGCTTCCGCACGCGCCTTCGTTTGCTCCAGCGCGAGGCGGGTCGCGGCAGCTTCCGCCTCTGTCGCTTCGCGGATTTTCTGTTCTTCCAGCTCGCGCGCCCGCAGCAGTTCCATCCGCTGCAGCTCGGCCTGCGCCCTTGCTTCAGCGGCCGCCTGCGCGGCTTCCTCGATGCGGCGCTTCTCCTCCATCGCCTGCATGGCAATTTCTTCCGCTTCCAGGCGCTGACGTTCGGCCTGCGTCAGTTCGACTGCCTTGCGCGCCTTATCCAGCGCGGCTTGCGCCGACTTGCGTTGCAGATGAACCTTTGTCTGCGCCTGCGCCAGCACATGCTGGTTGGCGTTGAGTTCGGCTTCGCGCGCGGCACGCAATTGCTGGTCGGCCTGCTGTTGCGCCGCCAGGATGGCCTCGTGTTCCTGCTCGGCGCGCATGCGGGCTTCGGCTTCTTTCTTGGCAGCGCGTTCCTGCGCCAGCTTTGCTTCACTTGCCCGCACCAGCTCGCGCACCGCTTCGGCGCGCTCGCGCTCGGCCTTCAGCTTTTCCTGCATGACGGCGAGCGCCTGTTGCTCATCGCGCGCGCGCTGCGATTGGACGCGCGCCAGTTCGACCGCTTCACGCGCTTTCGCCAGCGCCGCTTCGGCAGCCGCAGTTTTCAGTTCAGCCTGCTGCTTGATCGCTGCATTTTCGGTTTCCTGCGCAGCACAGGCTTTCTGCTCGGCTTCTTGCTGCATGCGCAGCAGTTCGGCCTTCTGTTGCTCGGCTTCGGTGCGCGCAGCCGCGTGATATGCCGCCTTCTGTTCTTCACGTGCCTTTTCCTGCATGGCAGCAATCGCACGTTGTTCGGCGGCGGCACGTTCACGCTCGGCATCGGCCAGTTCCAGCGCCTGCTGCGCCTTCTTCTCGGCGAGCTCGGCCGTCTGGCGCTGCAAATCAGCGAGTTCGGCAGCCTTGTCCAGCGCTTCCTGTTCAGCAGCAGCGCGCGCCACCGCCATGTCGGCCGCTTCACGTTCCATCACGAGTCGCTGCTCGGCAAGTTCTCGTGCGCGCTGCTCTTGTTCGCTGCGCACGCGCGCCGCCGCTTCCGCCTGTTGTTCGGCGATTTCACGCAGACGCGCTTCCTCGGCCGCACGCGCTTCGGTAGCGACACGTGCGCGCGCTTGTGCGTCGGCCTGATGTTCGGCTTCAACACGTGCGATCGCAGCGGTTTGCAGTTGCTTTTCGACCTGGATGCGCGCTTCGGTGGCAACGCGTACCCGTTCATCGGCTTCGCGGCGCGACTGCGCAGCAATTGCCGCAACTTGCTCGACGTGTTCGCGGCGCTTGGCCGCTGCACGCATTTCCTCTTCCGCATCCAGACGCAGGCGCAAGGACTGCAATACGCTCTGTTCCGCTTCGATGCGTGCCTGTGCGGCTGCCTGCTGTTCCTTTTCGGTGGCAGCGCGTGCCAGTGCTTCTTCACGCGCGCGTACTTCCGCCGGCGCGCGATTGAGCATGGAGGCCAATGCCACGCTGTCCGCTTCTTCACGCTTTTGCGCCAGCACCAGCGCTTCGCTGCGCGCAATGGCGAGCGCTTCCGCTGCCTCGCGTGCGGCTTTTTCCTGATGTTCGTATTGACGCGCGACTTCCGCCAGCTGTGCTTCGGCTTTGGCGCGCTGCTCGCCTTCGTCGCGCGCGCTCTGCGTTGCAATGCGTGCTTCGTTGATGCGTTCTTCCGTTTCGCGACGGGCGCGTTCCGTTTCCTTTGCCAGCTTTTCTGCCGCGTCCACGGCGCGTGCGCGCAGCTGCGCTTCTTCTGCTGCTTTTGCTGCGGCCTGCTCGCGTGCGCGCTTTTCGGCAGCCGCACGTTCACCGGTGATCTGGCTTAGCTGCTGATCCGCTTCGGCGCGGGCGCGGAGTTCGGCGATTTCCTTGTTGGCGGCGGCCGTACGCGCTTCGCTCGCAAGGCGGGCGCGGCGCTCGGCTTCGATGCGAGCACGGCTAGCTGCAATGGCGTCTTCTTCCGCCTTGGCGTTCTTGTTGGCTTCCGCGATGGCGGCCGCATCTGCGATCGCACGCTCTTCAGCCATCGAGCGGGCACGCGCTTCGGCGTGCGCACGATTCTCTGCCGTGACGGTGGCCTTGGCTTCGGCTTCCACGCGCGCGATGGCAGCGCGTATGGCCTTCAGATCCATGCCGGCGACGCGTTCGTTCTTGATCGGCATGTCGATCTCGTCGATATAGGCGTCGTTGCCGGCATCTGCTGCCTGCGGTGTCACATTCTTGCGCACGGTCTGGTTGTTGTTCATCACGATCCTCGCTGAGCCCGAGCCATGCGCCGAACGCGCAACGGCCCTTTTTCCTGCTAGGCATTATCGAGTGACGGGGCGCAAATCAGGCGCCGAAAAGAAGGGAAAAGCCGGGCCATTTCAGCGATATACGGCAGAACCGCCGGGCAAACGAAGGAGCAAAACGGCAAGGAAACCGGACGACCGGCAAGCCGTCACTTGCTCTTCTGCTAATGGCAGATCGACCGGCTAGTTGCCGCGTGTAGCTGCCAAATCGGCCAGGATGCTGCCCAGACGCTCCATCTTGAAGGGCTTGACGAGGTAATAATTCATGCCGGCATCCATGCAGGTCTGGATATCGGACAAGGCACCGGCCGCCGTCAGCGCAACGATGGGTAAAGAAGACGCCGGTGCCGGCAGGCAGCGTATCGCGCGCGTGGCGGCCACGCCGTCCATTTCCGGCATGTGCATGTCCATCAGAATGACGTCGTAGACGCCACCCTGCACCGCCCGCACGGCTTCATGCCCGTTCGGCACAACATGCACCGTATGGCCGGCGCGCTTGAGCAGCGAGGTCGCGACCTTCTGGTTGATCTCGTTATCCTCGGCTAGCAGGATGTGCATGCCGACACCGCCCGACGTCATCGGCGCTTGCACCTGGGCCGGAGCTTGCACTGCGCCCGGCGCGAATGCCAGTTCAAACCAGAAACGGCTGCCGATGCCCGGCGCGCTCTCGACGCCTATGCGCCCACCCAGCGATTCGACGATCTTCTTGCAGATCGACAATCCCAGGCCGGTGCCACCGAAGCGTCGCGAAATCGAACCGTCTGCCTGCGAAAAAGACTGAAACAGGCGTTCCTGGGCCTCGGGCGCAATGCCGATGCCCGTATCGACAACGGTAAAGCGCAAATGCACCTGTGTCGATTCGGTCGGCAGACGGTCGACATGCAAGCTGACGCCGCCCTTTTCGGTAAATTTCAATGCATTGCTGACCAGGTTCAGCAGCACCTGGCGCAAACGGCCAGCGTCACCGACTAGCGTGCGCGGCAGCGAGGGCTCGTATTCCGCGTGCAGGCTCAGCGCTGCATCGCGCCGTCGTGCGTCCATCAGACTGACCACGCCATCGACGGTGTGGAACAGGTCGAAATGATCGACGTCGAATTGCAGGTTGCCGGCTTCCAGCCGCGAGAAGTCGAGGATGTCGTTCAGGATCGTCAACAGCGCTTCGGCCGATGACTGCGCGGTTTGCAAATATTCCCGCTGCTGCGGATCGGTCGCATCGGCCAGCGCCAACTGCATCATGCCGAGCACGCCGTTCATCGGCGTGCGGATCTCGTGGCTCATGACGGCAAGGAATTCGGACTTTGCGCGCGAAGCCGCTTCCGCCGCATCGCGTGCCACCGACAATTCCCGCGTACGTTCTTCGACCTGGCTTTCCAGTTCGCGGGTCAGCTTGACGAGCGATTCGTACAACTGCACGTTCGACAAGCCGGCTGCGATATTGGCGCACAGCACGTCGATCAAACGGGATTCGAGTTCGCCAAGTCGGCGCGGCAAGGACAGGAAGACGGCATATTCGCCGCTACCGTTGAGCGGCCGGATGTAAAAGCAGGCTTGCCGGTCCGTATGAAGCGGCCTCTGCGTATCGAGTACACGGGTGACCGCCGCCAATTGCTCGATGCTCGGCGCCGCGGCACGACCCGCGGCATGCACGACTTCGAGTTCAGCGCTGCCCGGCATACGCCGCATCACGAAGCCGCCGCCCGCGTTGCCCACCAGGGTATTGATCTGATGCAGTGCCTGCGCGGCGAAGTCCTGTTCCGATCTTGCCTGCAACAAGACATCGGCCGCACCAATTACCTGCTGCAGTCCATTGCGTCCCTTTTCCAGCAACACCAAGTCGTCGTAGGCGCGCAAGGCCGACACAACGCAGGTCAGCAGCTTCTGCCGCGTCAATTCGGTCTTCGACTTGTAGTCGTTGATATCGTATTCCATCACGACATCGCGCTCGGGAGCCTGTCCCGGCTGACCGGTACGCAGCACGATACGCACGCGGCGATTGCGCAACTGGTCGCGAATATGGCGTACCAGCTTCAGGCCGGCATCGTCTTCTTCCATCACGACGTCGAGTAGCACAATGGCGACATCAGGAACCGCCTGCAGGATCTCGCGCGCCTGCGCGGCCGAATACGCATGCAGGAATTCGAGCGGGCGGCCCTTGAAACGAATGTCGATCATTGCGACAGTCGTGACCTGATGCACTTCTTCCTCGTCGTCGACAATCAGAATCCGCCAGGGGGCAAGGTCGGCTGCCTGGCTCTCGTCTTTTTCCGGCGCAAACGAAAAATCGTCAAACATATCGACCCTGTTGCATGTTCTGTTGCGTCTCATCGGCCAGCGCACCGGATACCGCCGGATCGCGCGGGAAACGCACGATGAAGGTGGTGCCGACATCGACCTGGCTTTCTACGGTGATCTGTCCGCGCAGGCTGCCGGTCACGAGATTGTGGATGATATTCAATCCGAGCCCGCTGCCGCCACGGCCACGCATGGTAGTGAAGAATGGTTCAAAGATTCGCGCGAGGTTTTCCTGCGCAATGCCGGCACCGTTGTCGGAGAAGCGCAGTTCGATCAGGTCGGTCGCCCGCCCGTTCACGTACACGTTGCGCACAAGGATGATCATTTCGCCGCGCGTGTTCTCCGGGAACGCATGCATCAGCGCATTCGTAACGAAGTTCGTGATGACCTGAGAGAGCGCACCCGGATATGTGTTCGCCTCGATCGCGTCGTCGCAATGCACCGTCAGCCGATGCTCGGTACGTCGCAGCATCGGGCTGAGATTGGACAGCACGTCTTCGATATAGGGCTTGAGGCGGAACACGCGCTGTTCCTCGCTGGTCTGATCGACCGCCACGCCCTTGAAGCTCTGGATCAGCGTCGCCGCGCGTTCCATGTTCGACAGCAGCAACTTGCTGATCGTGCTCGCAGTACCGACGTAAGCGTCGAGATCGGAGCGTTTCATTTCGCCAGTCTGATACAGCGAACGCAGCCGCGCGGTTTCTTCCGCCAGCGTCGAGGCACCCGTCACGCCGACGCCGACCGGCGTGTTGATTTCATGCGCCACTCCCGCCACCAACTGGCCGAGCGAAGCGAGCTTGGCCGATTCCACCAGCTGCTTTTGCGTGCGCCGCAGCGAATTCAGCGTCTCGCTCAATTCATTGTTCTTTTGGCTCAGCGCCTGCGTGCGCGCCTTGATCTTCTGTTCAAGCTCGTTATACAGCACCGCGTTTTCCAGCGAGATCGCGATCTGGGTCGACAGAATCTGCAGCAGCTCGGCATGCTGCGGCGTGAAGGCGTCGACCGCAAGGTTGTTTTCCATATACAGGATGCCGACCAGCTGGCCTTGCTTCTGCAGTGGCAGGCACAGGATGGATTTTGGACGATGATGCTCGATGTAGGCATCGCTGTTGAAATGGCTGTCGTTCTCAGCATCGCCTAATACGATCTTCTCGCGCGTCCGCTTGACGTAGTTGACGATCGCCAGACTGAGGTTGCCGCTCTTCTCGACCGCGCGCGCCTGCTGCACCACAATGCCGTCCGTATTGATCTCGGCCTGCACATATAGGTTGTCGTGCTCGACTAGCAGCAGCGCGCCTTTTTGCGCGCCAGCATTCTCGATCAGCAGCAGCATCAGCTTGGAGAGCAGCTTGTCGAGATGAATTTCGCCGGACAACGTCTGCGATGCCTTGATCAGCGTCTGCACGTCGACCTGCTGCTCGCGCGCCTCGCCGAGCCGCGGCTGGTCGGCGCCGCGGCGCATGGGCAGGCGATTCAGCAACAGCGGATACAACTCTTCAAGCTGATGCGCCTTGGCCGACGCCCCCCACTCCTCGTATCGCGCAAACGCCTGTTCCAGATGCATGCGTGCATTCACTTCGCTGCCCTGCGCCAGATAGAACCGGCCCGCCAACTCGTGCGACAGTGCTTCGTCATTGGGAAAGCCATAGGCATGCGCCTGCGCGATCGCCGTCTCGTACAGGCGCGCGGCGCGCCTGGGCTTTCCGGCCACGCGTTGATACTCGGCTTCGATCAGCAGCCATTTGTGCCCGTAGTTCATCGGCGCGTGATCGGCCCATGGCTTGAAACGCTTCTGCATCGCGCGCGCCTTGCGCAAAACAGGCGACGCCGTTTCGCTGCCCGGGCGGCACAAGGCAAGCGCGGCCAGCGAATGTACCCACATCAGGAAGCCGGACGATGGCGTGCCGTAATGGAAACCCGGCAGGGCCAGTGCCTCTTCGGCATGCAGACGCGCGCTGGCATAGTCGCCAAAATACAGCTCGCCGATGGACTGGATCGTGCGCACATAAAACAGTCCCCAAGGATCTTGCGCGTTCTTGCGCGCCTGCGCATAGTCTTCCTGCTCTCGGCCTTGCGTAATTTCATCGACCGATTCGCCGACTAGGCGCGCAAACAAGATGGCCCACGGAATCATCACGCCCAGCAGCGCCGGATAATCCATCTTGCGGTAGATATCGAGATCCTTGCGAATATGGACCAGCGCCTCGCGCAGATTGCTGCCTGACTGGAAACGGATCGCGTCCGAAAAAGAAAGTGCGACCATCGCACCTGGCCGATCACCGATCTCCATCGCTTTCACATAGGTATCCAGCAGCGGTTCCAACGATAGCCGGAAATGCTCGCGGCGATGCCGGATGATGCCGTGGAAAATGCCGACCGCGCCCAGCAGGCGCTTGTCGCCGCCCAATTGCGACGCAACTTTGCCGAATTTATAGCCCTCGACCGGCTGGTCGAGCCTGCCTGCGAGCGTGCGTCCCCATACCGCAAACGCGTATGCGGCGTTGGCCGACGTACCATACCGGATCGAGCGCCGCACGATTTCCAGTGCGACCCACAGCACCACGTCCGACCCAGCCAGATAGGTAAAGCCGTAGCCGAGGAAAGCCATCGTGGCAAAAGTCTGCAGCAGAAAGCCCGCATCGGTAGCCGGAGGCATGCGCGCCAGATCAAGCGGGTCGCGGCCGCGCAACGCAAGCTTCAGACGCCAGCGTGCGAGCATGATGTCTTTCGGACCGAGATTGCGAGGCAGCTTGATGCCGGAAAGCTCCAGCATCTCGATGCCGGTCTTCATCAATTCCTGCGGCTTGTAGATCGCGCCGTAGCAACGGATCAGATAATCCTTCGCCGCCACCATTTCATAGGGCGTGGCGCTCTTGTCGCACACGACCTGGCACAGGCGCTCCATCTCGCGATAATCGGCGCGCGCAAATGCGGCATTGATCAGCTCCATGTAGAGCTCATGCATGAAAGCCTGCTTGTCCGACCAGACGTCGACGCTGCCGAAGGTGTCCGCAATATGAATGCAATCGCGGTGCACGTCGAACGCCGCGGATTGGCGCGCCTTCTTCGCAGCAAACAGGTTCAGTTCGGCCAGCTCGTTCGCTTCTTCCACGCTGGTCAGAAAATTGCGGCCGCGATTCATGTGATCGACGATGTCGAAGATCTGCTCTTCGCGTTCGGCTTCGTTCAGCCGCTGCAGTAGGAGACGGCCGATGCGCAGATGCACGGCGTCCGTCTCTTCTTTTGGAATGCCCTCGTAGGCGGCTTGCTGAACCTTGTCGTGCTGGAATTGGTAGGACAACGCCGAACCGTGTGGCATTGCCATACTTTCCGCAGGAAGAATCAAGCCGGCCTGCGTCGCGGCGCGCAGCAGATCGATGATTTGCTGCTGCGGCGTTTCGCTGACCGTCTCCAGCGTCTGCACATCGAAACGACTGCCGATACAGGCGGCGATCGTGAGCAGCCGCTGCGTTTCCTTCGGCAGCCGGTGCAGTTCCTTCATCAGCAGATCGACGACGTTGTCCGTCATGCCGGCCGCTTCGATCTGCGCCAGATCCCAGCTCCAGCCGCTGGGTTCGAAGTGCAACAGGTCGTCCGCGTGCAAACTCTTGATGAATTGACCGATGAAGAACGGATTACCCATGGTCTTGCGATACACCAGCTGCGCCAACGGCAGCACATCGATGCGCTCGCGCCGCAGGCTGTCGGCAATCAGATCGGCGATGCTGGCTTCCGGCAGGCCGCCGACTTCGATGGTCGTCACCGCAGTGTCCTTGCGGATCAGATCCAGCGTCATCGGCAACGGATGTGCGATGTCGATCTCGTTGTCGCGATAAGCGCCGATCAGTAGCAGGCACGGATCGTCCAGATTCTTCATTAGCAATGAAATCAGCTTCAGCGAGGCGGCATCCGCCCACTGCAGATCGTCGAGGAACAGCACGATCGGATGATCCGAGTGCGTGAACACGCTGACGAAATTCTGCATCACGTAGTTGAAGCTGTTGCGGGTGGCGCCAAGCGCTGGCACCTTCGGTTGCTTGCCGATGATGAATTCCAGCTCGGGAATCGCGTCGACAATCAACTGACCGTTCATGCCGAGCGCTTTCTGCAGCTTGCGGCGCCACATCGCGATGCGGTTCTCGCTCTCGGTCAGAATCTGCCGCATCAGTTCACGGAAGGCCTGGTTGATCGCTGAATAAGGGATCGTGCGGCGGAACTGGTCGAATTTGCCGGAGATGAAGTAGCCACCCTGCGCCACCACCGGCTTGTGAATCTCGTTGACCAGCGAGGATTTTCCGACGCCGGCATAGCCCGTCACCAGCAGCATTTCAGCACCGCCGCCCACCACGCGCTTGAAAGCATTCAGCAAGCGCACGTATTCGTTGTCGCGGCCGTACAGTTTCTGTGAAATCTGTAGGCGATTGCAGATGTCCTGCTGGGCGAGCGGAAAGACTTCCAGCGTTCCGGTTTCGGCCAATTCCCGCTGGCAGCGTTCCAGATCGCCGATCAGGCCATCCAGGCTTTGATAGCGATCTTCGGCATTCTTGGCCAGCAGCTTGAGAATGATGTTGCCCAGTGCGTCGGGAATGGCAGCGTTGAAGCGGCCGGGCGGCAGCGGTTTCTTTGCGATGTGGCTGTGGATCTGCTCCATCGCGCTGTCGAACTCGAATGGCACATGGCCACTCGCCAGCTCGTACATCACGATGCCGAGCGAGTAATAGTCGCTGCGATAGTCAACCTGCCGGTTCATGCGCCCGGTTTGTTCCGGTGAAATATAGGCCAGCGGCGCTGCCGCGTTGCTGACGAACTCGACCTTGCCGTCCGCCGAGAGACGAATGTTCGTCAGGCAGATCGCCTGGTGCAGTTCGGTGTGAAGATGATATTCGCGCAGCGCACGCGCGATGGAGATGAAGAGCTCGAGTGCACCAGCTAGATCGAAACCCGCCGCGCGGCCCGCCTGCGGCCCGACTTCGGCGAGTGGCGCAAACAGCACGGCGCGATGCAGACCGCTGCGGATCTGCGTCGTTGCTGTTTTCGGGCTTGGGGGCCAGCCCGCCTGTTCGGTGAGTTTGATGGGGTGCTCCGTTTAATGGCCGGTGAACGCCGGCTCTGCATCAATGATCTTGCCAAACGCTGCGCTGCAGCCGATGATGGAAGCGGTCCGATTCGCCGCCGGTAATATAGCTCGAAAAATCCCCCGCGCGGCTCGCTGCACACTCCACCAACAAGAAAAAAATATGAGCGACAACACACTTGCCCAGGAAACTATCCCGCCAGGGGAAAACCAGTACATACATGACCTTGCCGACCGTCTCAAGGCAAAGATCATCCGCGAACATCCGACCGGCATCATGCGCCGCGACGCGCATCCAAAGATGCATGGCCTCGTCAAGGCGGAATTCGTCGTTGAACCGGACCTGCCGGCCGAACTAAGCGTCGGCATTTTTAGCAAGCCGCATGCCTACCAGGCCTGGATCCGCTTTTCCAACCAGGACGCAGCAATCCAGGATGACAACGCGCGCGATATTCGCGGCATGGCAATCAAGTTGATGGGGGTGCCCGGCGAAAAGCTGCTGGATTCCCAGCGCGACGAACAAACGCAGGACTTCATCCTGATCAGCACCAACGTGTTCGTCACCCGCGACGCGGTCGAATTCGACAAACTGATTATCGCTATGACCGGCAGCCTATGGCAGAAAATCGCGTTCTTTGCCACGCACTGGCGCGTGATCTGGAATCTGCTTATTTCCATGCGGAAATTTTTCAACCCGCTGCAAACGCGTTACTGGAGCACGACGCCCTATCTGTTCGGCAGTACGGCGGTGAAGTATTCCGCCATTCCGCACTTCATCGATGCAACTGCGGCGCCGGACAGCAAGGATCCCGATTTTCTGCGCCATGCAATGGTGCGGCAACTGGCACAAGGGGAAGCGTGCTTCGACTTCACGGTGCAGTTGCAGACCGACGCCGCCAGCATGCCGATCGAAGATCCGGGCAAGGAATGGAAGGAGTCGCAATCGCCCTTCCGCAAGGTAGCAACGATCCGCATCCCACGGCAGGAATTCGACAGTGAAGCCCAGCGCACTTTCGGTGAAAACCTCTCCTTCACGCCTTGGCACTGCTTACCGGCGCACCGGCCGCTCGGCGGCGTCAATCGCGCGCGCAAGATCGTCTACGACGTAATTTCGGCTTTCCGCCACGAAGCCAATCACGTTCCGCGGCGCGAGCCGAGCAGCTGGGATATTTAGTCCGCGGCGATCGTCTCAGGTCGGGTCGACAATGCCTTGCGCGATCATGCGCAAGGCGGTCATGCTAGGAATGAAGAAGTAGTCGCCGCCGCGCGTTTCCACCAGTCGTGGAATATTGGTCAGGAAAAACGGTGGTGCGTCGCTGTCGGGATCGGCTTCGATCACCGCTTTGCTTTGTTGCATGGGGCAATGATTGCCAAGGATGATTTCCTTGTCGTTCGATGCATTGAAATCATTGCCGTAGTTGATCCACTGCTGCTGAACGAATTCGAACTGCCGCTGAATGCTGGCGTTCAGCATCATGATCACGATGCCATGGTGGCCGTCGTCGCGCGTCGGATCCTTGACCTCGCCATACGGAAGACCGCGGCGGATCACGCGGCGGCGATTCGCCAGCGCGCCCGGCGTATTGAAGGCGCCTGGCGTGGATTCGAGCGAAGCACGCGGATTGATGCGGCGCATGTGCGAGCTGAATGGGCATTTCGCTCCCTGCATGTCGTCGTCGTAAGTGAAACCGCTCAGCATGCGGTCGCGCTCTGCCTGGTTCGCCTGTGCGAATTTTTCATCCCACTCAGCCTTGCTTTTCGCGTCGGGCGCCGATACCAGCGGTGCGCCATTGTCACGCCAGCGACCGACGAATTTTGCCGCCAGCAACTCTCTTCCGCCGGGAAAGCTTGCGCCGGCGCGATCGAGCAAGGCGTTGAAGCTGCCGACGTTCTCGTGCAGCTTGCGGTACACCATGAAAGTCCCGTTGCGCGACAGCAGTTGCGGCGAAGGCGCAATCGGATATTCGTCGGCCTCGTCGCGATGTCCGAGGATGAATTCTCCTGTCGCCAGCGGTGACCATTTTCCGTCGCGCATCTGCTTGCCGCGCCCCACCACGCGTTCCGGCTTGCCCGGCAGCCCTTCGAATACTGGATCACCGATACCGTCGGTATAGCCGAAATGCTCTTTCGATGTCGGCCTGCCGTTTTCGAATACCGCGTGCACGTCCTGGAAAGGCAAGTGATCGGCGCCGTTGTCGCCCCGATGACCGCCCAGAATGGCGACACCTCCGGCGCTTTGATGCACCAGTTGCTGCAGCCATTCATAGCGCCGCTGCACGTCCAGATGTGACTGGCCATTGATCGAAATCCAGATGTGCACGTCCTTGTGCCGGTCGGTCTCGCGGTTGTCGCGCCAGATCGGGTCCCAGTGTTGCGGCGCGCTCGGTCCGTCGTCACCGAGGATGTCCTTGCGCTTTTTCATGCCCATCACAAATTCCATCGGAAAGCCGATCAGCGAAGCGCGCGGCACTTCCAACTCCTTCAGGCCCTGGTAGGCAAAGCCGATGTTCACTGTGGACAGCGGTTTCTTGATCGGATTCGGGCCGTCATCCCAGCGCACACCGGTTGTCACTTCCTCCGTCACGGCACCGACGAAGGTGCGACCGCGCTTGGCATCGCGAATGTTCAGGAATACATAGCGGGCGAACGGAAAGTTGTAGCGCCCGTAGGCGCGCACGACATTGCCCTGAATATCCAACAGATCAAGCTGCTTGCTCACGAGGTTCCTCTAGCGATGGGAGGGAGGACTGGCCCGGTTTCCAGGTCGGACCAGCCAGATTCAGCGGCTGCACGCGCTGCATGAAGGCGCGATAGGCGCGCTGCAGTTCGGCCGGCAGCAAACCCTGATGCTCCGCGGCGAAACGGGAGAATTCCTGCTTCAGGTACAGGGCCTTCAATTGCTCGGGCAGCGGATCGTCGTTCGAGCCGACGAAGAACAGCGCGGCATCGAGCTGGCATTTCTTCATGTAGGCGACGAAGGAATCAGCATCCTTCACCTTGTCGAAGCCATAGCAGAAGCACCAGATGCGCTGGATATCCTCGCTGATCGCATCCCACATGCCGCGCAGGTAGGTATCGAGATCGCCGTGCAAATTGCAGGAAAAGACCAAGTACTTCGACTTCAGATGGTCCTCGCGCGGCAACGCCGCGGTGCGGAAACGGTCCGAGAAGAAGGACAGGATTTCATACATGGTGCTGAAGATATCCGGCCCGGCCAGCGATTCGTAATACACGTCGTTCAGCACGAAGTAGCGGCATAGATAAGTCTCCGGCACTTTTGCCATCGGGCTGTCTTCGAGCAGTCCCCAATGCTGCAGCCGGTGGCGCACTTCGTCGCTATAGGCGACACCGTCAATGTGGCCCTGCCGGATCGGCGACAGGCAGGTCAATGCATAGGCCTTACCATTCTTGTTGCCCATTTCAATCTCCCTTCGCCTGATCGGCTAGGCTGACGATCGGTAGCGGCTGCATCGTGCCGAGATCATGCTGCAGCTCGCGCAGCAACTTGTTGTATTGCTTCTGGAATTCCTCAGGCTTGGCAGCGGCGTATCGGGTATCGAAGTCGACCAGTGCTGCCTTCAGTTTTCTGGCCGACTTGATGTCGTTGGCAGTCGCCATCGGGTAGGCGTTGTAGTAGTGATCGGTCTGAATCTGGTTGAACTGGATGTAGGAATGGAAAGACGTCAACGGCACCGACTTCGGATAGCGGACATTCCATTTCCAGAACAGGTCGAGACCGGCCGGAATGGCAAAGGTGAAGGAATCGACATACTGTGCCCAGCTACCGTTGAAATTGCTGAAGAACAGCATGTAGGCGTAATGGAGGTCTTCCTTGGGCTGATGTTTGTCCAGGTGGGGAAACTGCTTGCGCCCGATGATGACCCAGCGTGCGTAGTGAATCAGCGACAGTGTCATCAGGCCTTTCAGCGTTGATGGCGTCTTCAGTGCGATCCAGAAAATCAGCTTGTTGATCCACGTCATGTACCAGCGGATCGGCGTGATGACATTCATCGCATAGGCTTTGCCTGCGATATTCGACATGACACTCCCCTTGCCCTACCCTGTGAGCCAAATGGTGCAACGATATTTATTTCAGCGGAATTCCGGCCGTCTTTCCAATGCGCGCGCGGCCGATTTTATAAGTCCGGATGAGATTACATGCAGCCTATAATATTGACAATCCCATGAACATGGGCTCGATAAAGCCTGTGCGGTCTGTTCTAATGACAGCCTTACAAGCCGCGGCC
>DATAHI010000173.1:0-12487 GCA_036263255.1 Oxalicibacterium sp.
AATACCGGCCTGTCACGCCGGGGGTCGCGGGTTCGAGCCCCGTCCACTCCGCCAAAACAAACGCCCGCGCAAGCGGGCGTTTTCTTTTTTATATCCGACGTGGCGAACGCCTAATGCGACGTATCCCGTGCGCCGGGTAAATTTGCCAGTAGCAGCGCAGCAATAAAGATTCCGCCCATTTTGGTACCATAAGCACCTTCCATTCATCGAGCTCGTTGTGCCGATTCGTCGGCAGCAAGGAGAAGCCTCATGAGCGATTCCACACCCGATTTCAAACGCGACCCGATCCCGCTGCCGGCTAAACCCGGCAAGGTGTTGCTGCATTCCTGTTGCGCGCCCTGCTCCGGCGAAGTGATGGAAGCAATGCTGGCCTCCGGCATCGACTACACCATCTTCTTCTACAACCCGAACATTCATCCGGAGAAGGAATACCTGCTGCGCAAGGAAGAAAACATCCGCTTTGCGGAAAAGCACGGCATCACCTTCATCGATGCAGACTACGATACCGATAACTGGTTCGAGCGCGCCAAGGGCATGGAAGATGAACCGGAACGCGGCATCCGCTGCACGATGTGTTTCGACATGCGCTTCGAGCGCACCGCGCTGTATGCGCACGAACACGGCTTTCCGGTCATTACCAGTTCGCTCGGCATTTCACGCTGGAAGAACATGGACCAGATCAACGATTGCGGCAAGCGCGCCGCAGCGAAATATCCGGACATGATTTACTGGGACTACAACTGGCGCAAGAAAGGCGGTTCGGCGCGCATGATCGAAATCTCCAAGCGCGAGAATTTCTATCAGCAGGAATACTGCGGCTGCGTCTACTCGCTGCGCGATACCAACCGCCATCGCCGCGAACAGGGCCGTGACCGCATCAAGCTCGGCGTGCTGTTCTACGGGCAGGAAGTACAGGACGGCGACCAGGAACAAAAATAGCACGCCTATTCCTTCCAGACGCCCGGCCATGCGCCGGGCTTTTTTATGGGCGTGTGCCGAAAGACAATCCGTACGATAGAAAGCATTTATCTTCTTGCGATATTGAAAACGGCCAAACGGCGCGCAACTGCCTTCTGCAGCCCATTCGCGCCACCGAAACTTCTGCGCGCGCGACGACTCTACCGTTTCCCCGAACAAGGAGAGGATCATGACTACCGCTACCGCATCCACCGAAAAGAACACCGGAAAAACCAGCCCGCCGCTGTCTACTCCCAGCGATCTGAAAAGTCAGGGCACGGTGAAAATCGCCGAGGCGATGAACGGCATCCTGGCCGATGTCTTCGCTCTCTATCTGAAAACCAAGAATTTCCATTGGCACATGAGCGGTCCGCATTTTCGCGACTACCATCTGCTGCTGGATGAACAAGCCGTGCAGATCTACGCGATGGTCGACGTGATCGCCGAGCGCATCCGCAAGGTAGGCCAGCCGACGTTGCGCTCGATCGGCGACATCGCACGCCGTCAGCGCATCAAGGACAACGATGCCGAATACGTCGAGCCGGGCAATATGCTGGCTGAACTGCAGGAGGACAACAAGGCGTTGGCCGCACGTCTGCGCGAAGCGCATGACGTATGCGACGAACACCGCGACATCGCGACGGCCAGCCTGATCGAAAACTGGATCGACGAAACCGAGCAGCGCACCTGGTTCCTGTTCGAGGCGAATCGGCACGGCGACTCCACCGGTCACTGATCGCTGACGAAAGGCGCGCAATGTCGCGCGCCTTTTTCTATCCGTCCGCCGCAGCGGCAGTGTCGCCGCCGAACAAACCCATTTGTTGCGCACCATCGTTTTCGGCAACCCGTATGCCCACGCCCAGCAAACGCACCGGTCGTTGCCGGCGGCGGAAGCCGGTTTCCAGCAGCTTCCCGAGTTGCGCCGAGTCGATAGACGAAGCCACGCATTCGACCGTGGTGCGCGAAAAGTCATCGAAGCGAATCTTGACGAAGAGCTTGCGCACCGCGTTGCCGGCACCGGCGCGCTGCACGCGCGCATGCAGCTTGTCGATCAATTCAGGCAGTTCGTGTTCGCACGCATCGAGATCGGGCAAGTCACTGACATAAGTTTCTTCCACGCTGACCGATTTGCGTTCCCGGCTTGGATTGACCGGCCGCTCGTCGATGCCGCGGCACAGTTCGTACAAACGATCACCGAACTTCCCGAAATGTTCGATCAACTGCGCCATCGGCCATGCACGGAGATCGCCGCAGGTTTCCACACCGAGTGCATTCAGGCGCGCGGCCGTCACCTTGCCGACGCCAAACAGCTTTGATACGGGTAGCGCAGCGACGAATGCATCGACCTGCTGCGGTTTGACGACGAATTGGCCATTCGGCTTGTTCCAGTCGCTTGCAATCTTGGCGATGAACTTGTTCGGCGCAATACCGGCTGAGGCGGTGATGCCGACGGTCTGCGCGATGCGTTCGCGTATCTGCTGAGCGATCGCCGTGGCACTGCCATGCAATGCCGCCGCATCCGTCACATCGAGATAGGCCTCGTCGAGCGACAGCGGCTCGACAAGCTCGGTGTAATCGCGATAAATGGCAAGAATTTGGCGCGAGGCAATCCGATACTTTTCCATTGCCGGCGGCAGAACGATCAGATCGGGGCAGCGCCGCAGGGCCTGCGCGGTCGACATCGCAGAACGCACGCCGTAGCGGCGCGCCTCATAGTTGCAAGTCGCCACCACGCCGCGTTGTTCCGGCCGTCCACCGACCGCCAACGGCCGATCGCGCAGCGACGGATCATCGCGCATCTCGACCGCCGCATAAAAGCAGTCGCAGTCGCAATGTATGATTTTTCGGGAAGACGCAGCCACTGCACGACACGGTAAAAAGATCGCTTATTCTACCGGTGCGGTGCAAATGTCCTTGCGAAGAAGGAAGACAGAGCGTGCTTCAGGACGCTCTGTCTTGAGAGTACGAGCTGCGGTTGCGATGCGATTTATCGGCCG
The DNA here is from genome assembly GCA_036263255.1 of Oxalicibacterium sp. Taxonomy (GTDB): domain Bacteria; phylum Pseudomonadota; class Gammaproteobacteria; order Burkholderiales; family Burkholderiaceae_D; genus Oxalicibacterium. The sequence goes on from DATAHI010000173.1 coordinate 2,955, forward strand.
GTTTCCTTCAGCTCTTCCTTGCGCGTTTCACGTGCGTCGCGCTTGGTGGCTTTGTAATCTTCCTTGGCGTCGGATTTTTTCTCCTTGTACTCGTCCTTCGCCTCGGCTTTGTCAGCCTTGTACTGCTTTTTCGCTTCCTTCACCGTGACGCGCTTTTTGATGTACGGATCGTTGCTCTGATTGGCGCGCGATTGATCGGTATAGGCCGGATCGGATGGCGTGGTTGCGGTCGTTGTAGTGGTCGTTGTCGCACCGGTAGTCGATTGCGCAAGGGCAAAATGACCCGTCAAGGCCAACAGGCCGCCCGCGAGAATGACAGGATATTTGGACATGGCAACTCCTCTTGAGTAATAACGAATGAGTGCTGGCCTGGAATGGCACAGCAGGTCATTTACTGACCGAGGCCGTTGTTTAAAAGTTCTGAGTTTGCCCGCTGCAATGTGCGATGCGTCACATTGCAGCACGGCTATTGCGCCTAATCGACGCAACCGGGAACAGTGTTCCGTGTGATTCAGGTAGGCTTGCTTTCCTGCACCAGCACCCACGGTCGAGCTACCACGGTCCACAGCATCGCGTCGGCTTCCAGCCATGCGCGGGCTTGTTCATCTGATACGCGTTTGATGCTGCCCTCGTTGAGCCATTGCTGCACGACGCGTGCATCGTCCGCAGCAAAGCGCGATGCCACGTCAATCAGATCAAGCTCGTTGCCGACGGCAATGACGTGGCCGCCGGCAAAGTAACGCAACAGTTCCGACCACGCAATGGGCGCGGTTTCCATATTGAGTTTGTCATGCAGCAGTTGCTGCTCCTGCTCGGGTGTTGTCATGCGTGTTCCGGTAATCAGTAGTGTGGCGGGCGCTCATTGATGGGATTTTGCTGGTTCGCTTCTGCCATTTCCTTCATGCGTAGCGCCAGTGCGGTGCACAGCGCTTCCAGCTCATCGATTTTCTTCTGCTGTTCGTACACGGTCTTGTTCAGCGCATCCAGCAAATCTTCCTGGCGCGTCAGCTTGATCTCGATGTCGATGATGCGATCTTCGTTCATTTGCCTGTTCCTTGTTCGTGCAGCGCCTGGTGCCGATGCATCGCCTCGCGGCGGAAGTTGCGCGATACCGTGTGGTAAAACGGGCGCGGACAGAATTGCCGCGAGATGAAGGAGGCTGCCAGCGTGACGGCCAGCAGCATCAGCGTCGCATCCTGGCTGCGCGTCATCTCCATCACGATCACGGTTGCGGTAATCGGTGCCTGTGTCGCTGCCGCCAGAAACGCCGCCATCGACAGCAGGCCGACGAGGCGTGTATCGGTCAGCAGCGGCAAGAGATGCGCGATATTGTCCCCGATGCCGGCGCCAATCGCCAGCGAGGGCGTGAAGATGCCGCCGGGCAGTCCGGCAATGTACGAAAACACCGTCGCTCCCAGCTTCGCAATACCGAACAGCATGCTATCCAGTGGATGGCCGTTCAGCACCGCGTTCGCCTGTTCGTAACCAGTCCCGTAGGTGGTGCCTTTGGCCAGCAGCCCCAGCAACGCGACCACCAGACCGCACACAGCGGCCGTACGCACCGGGTAGCGCGACGCCCGTTCGCATTGCCGCGCTGGCAACCAGAACGAGGGGCCGGCCAGCAGCGCCTTCGCGAACAGGCCGCCCAATACGCCGTTGATCAGCGCGCAGATGGCCACCGCCGGCCACGCGGTATGCAGCGTGAGGATCGATGCGCTGAGCTGAAAGTATGGATTGTTGCCAACGATGGCGAGTGCGATGAAACCCGAGCCCAGCACCGCTGACATCACTAATCGGTCCCAGCGCACCGCGCTTCCGCGACCCAACTCTTCAATGGCGAACACGACGCCGGCCAGCGGCGTATTGAATGCAGCGGCCAGGCCGCCGGCCGCACCCGCGGCAATCAATGCCTCGGGACGGAAGCCGACCGCGAAGCGTGGCCGGCGTTGCCACCAGCGTCCCCAGCTCAGCATGGCGGCCGCGCCGACCTGCACGGACGGTCCCTCGCGACCGATCGATGCGCCGATCAACAAGCCTGCCGCGGTCAGCACGATTTTCCATAAAGCCTGGCGCAGCGATACCAGCATGGTCTGCGCCGGGCCAACCGGCATGCCCATGGCGGCGATGACTTGCGGAATACCGCTGCCCCGCGCCTGCGGTGCCAGCCGCATCGTAAGCCAGCGGATCAGCGCGAAACCGGCCGGCAGCATCAGCAGACCGCTCCACCACCACGCATGCATGATCTGCCTGTTCCACTCCAGCATCCTTTCTGCAATCGCCGCGAACAGCAGCGAAAACAGTGCGACACAGGCCGCGCCGCCGAGAAAGACTGCGATGCGGAAGGAATGACGCGACAGACGCGCCGTATGGCGCACGCGCTTTCTGATTGAACGAGTCACTGGATCGGACATGCGTATCTGCTTTCGCTGGACGAAATGCCTGCGTGACGACATGCAGAACTCATGCCGCCTTTGGTTTTTGCAACAGGGCCTTCAGGTTTGCCAGCCTGTCTTGCGGCGTGACGATTTCATCTTCCGTCGGTACGGCATCGCCTTCATCGAGCTTCATTTCCTTGATGAACCGCGACATGTCGCAATGCACATGTTCGCGCGCACGCTTGCGCTTCTTGCACCAGGTGACGTGCAACGAACGCTGCGCGCGCGTGATGCCGACGTACATCAGGCGACGCTCTTCCTCGATGCGAGCGGCCAGCGTTTCGACCGGGGCATCTGGATCGCCCTTGTGCGGCAGGATGCCTTCCTCGACCCCGACCAGGAATACATGCGGGAATTCAAGTCCCTTCGACGCATGCAGCGTCGACATGCGCACCGCGTCCGGCTCCTCGTCCCTGCCGTCGAGCATCGTCATCAGCGCGACCATCTGCGTCAGATCCAGCAGGCTGCGGTGGTCGTCGCTGCCGTCCTTGCCGCCGCTGCCCTTCTCCTTCAGCCAAGTGGTGAAGTCGAGCACGTTCTGCCATTTCGATTGCGCCTGGCGCTCGTCGAAGCTGTCGTACAGATACGCCTCGTAATTGATCTCCTTCATCATGTCGTCGAGCAGCGACGCGGCATGGCCTTCGCGATGCGCGTGCGCCTCGAGGTGATTGATGAAGTTGCAGAACTCCCGCAAGGGCGTGAGCTGGCGCTCGGCCAGCTTTGCTTCAATGCCGCCTTTGAATACCGCTTCGAATAGCGAACACTGCCATTGGCCGGCAAAGGCGCCGAGCGCTTCCAGCGTGGCCTGACCGACACCGCGCTTCGGTGTGGTCACGGCGCGGATGAAAGCCGGATCGTCGTCCTCATTCGCGATCAGCCGCAGGTAGGCGATGATGTCCTTGATCTCGGCGCGGTCAAAAAAACTCTGGCCGCCGGAAATCGTGTACGGAATGCGTTCCTTGCGCAACGCCTGTTCGATTACGCGCGCCTGATGATTGCCGCGATACAGGATCGCGTAATCCGAAAATTTGGCGCGGCGTTCAAACTTGTGCGCCGACAGCATGATGGCGACCTGCTCTGCTTCCTGCTCGTCGTCCGGCATCGCCACGACCTTGACCGGATCGCCGAGGCCATGCTCGGACCACAGCGACTTTTCGAACAGCTTGGGATTGTTGCCGATGACGGCATTCGCTGCCTGCAGGATGCGCGTGCTGGAACGATAGTTCTGCTCGAGCTTGATGACTTTCAAATCGGGGAAATCGACCTGCAATTGCTTCAGGTTCTCGATGGTGGCGCCGCGCCACGCGTAGATCGCCTGATCGTCGTCGCCCACTGCGGTGAACATCGGCTTTTTGCCGAGGCCGGTTACCAGCAGCTTGACGAGTTCGTATTGGCAGGTGTTGGTGTCCTGGTATTCGTCGACCAGCAGGTAGCGCAACTTGCGCTGCCACTTGTCGCGCACGGCTTCCTTGTCGCGGAACAGTTCGACCGGCAAACGGATCAGGTCATCGAAATCGACTGCCTGGTAAGCCGACAAGGTAGCAACGTAATTGCGATAGATGCGCGCGGCCTGCGCCTCATCTTCGTCCCTGGCCTGCTTCAATGCCGCGTCCGGATCGGTCATGGCGTTCTTCCACAACGAGATCGCGGTCTGGATGCGGCGGATCAGCTGCTTGTCAGTGGTGATCGCCAGATCCTGCACGATGGAGAAGCAGTCGTCGCTGTCGAGGATCGAGAAGCGATCCTTCAAACCGAGTTCCTGCGCTTCCTGCCGGAGGATCTTCACGCCCAGCGAATGGAAGGTGCTGACGGTCAACTGCTTGGCCTGTTTCGGCTCCTGCAGCAGCTTGGCGATACGCTCCTGCATTTCCAGCGCAGCCTTGTTGGTGAAGGTGAGCGCGGCAATATGCCTGGCTTCGTAGCCGCACTGTTCGATCAGGTGCGCGATCTTGGTCGTGATCACACGCGTCTTGCCCGAACCAGCACCGGCCAGCACCAGGCAGGGGCCATCCATATACTGGATCGCCGCGCGCTGCGGTGCGTTCAAACCGTGCGAGGGGGAATTCGAGGAAGACATCGGAACCAACGGGTAGGAAAGCGTCTCATTGTAGCAGTGCGCGCCCGCTGCTTTCCGCTCCACGTACAATAGTGTCTGGCCGCGAACGTTTTGTGTCGCGGCGTTTTCCTTCATTACCATGCGATTCGAGCATCTCATCGAAATCAATGATCCGCTGAACCCGCTGATCGAAGATCTTACCCGCGAGCAGCTATGGCGCGGGCTGGTGTTGCGGGCGGAAGCGCCGCGCCTTTTCATGCCGCATTTGGACGAATGTACGCTAAGCGATCGCAGCGAAACGCTGCTGTCGCGGACGCTGCGCTACGGCGAGCTCATCATCCATGATCGCGTGAGCTTCGATGCGCCGCACGCGGTGCGTTACGACGTGCCCGCGCAGGGCGACATCCCGCAATCGACCCTGCTGATGACGATCGAGGAACCCCAACCAGACGCGCTGTTCGTACGCTTTGAATACGACGATGGCAAGGCCGACTCGGACGAAGAAGCGTTCTACAACGAATTCCGCCGCTCGGCGTATGAGGAAGCGGACATCGACACGATACGGACGATCCGCCAGCTGGCACAGGAAGGACGGTTGCAGCGACCGAGCTGAAGTGAAGCGTACCAATAAAAAACGCCGGGAAATCCCGGCGTTTTTGTTCAGGCGATCCGAATTACTCTGGAACCTTGATGCTGTTCTTGACCGATTTCACGCCGCTGGCCTTCTTGGCGGTCGTTTCTGCCAGATACTTCAGCCAGTCGTTCTTCACGGTGCCGCTCAAGGTCACGTCGCCGTCCTTCGCCTTGACATCGATATTCGAACCGGCGAGTTGCGGCTCCGCCTTCAGTGCTGCTTCCACGTTTTTCTCGGTGCCGGCATCCGCAGCCGAAACTGCCGGTGCTGCTGCGGCCTTCTGTTCCTGACCATCGGTAGCGCAGCCTGCGAGAACTGCGGAGAAAAGGGCCAATGCCAGGATACTGGTGATGTGCTTCATTGTTATGCTCCTCTATGTTTTATGTTTGGGTACTTCGCTATCGTTTTATGGATCGAAAGCCGGATGATGCTTTCGCCGCCCAGTATAGCCATAGTTTCATCAAAAAAAGGCAGTCGACTACAGATTTAACGATGGGCGACGCGATCCATTTTCGCCAAAGTCGCATAGTCGCAACAAGCCTTTTGACGGCGCTCTCCGGTGAACCAAGCCGCTGTCGCGATGTCACTCCGACAGGAGACCCAAAACGGGAGACATCATGGCCACCATACTTGCCGGGCGGTTTCAACTGCAGGATGAAGTGCAAGCCGCCATTGCAACGCTGCAAGACGCCGGCTTTGCCGCCGGTCGAATCAGTTCCTTCTACGTGAACCCACCAGGGCAACACGATATGCACGCTATCGGTGGCGACCGCGACAAATCGCCGGGCGCCGAGGACACCGGCAAGGGTGCGGGCGCCGGCATTGGCGCCGGCGGCGCAGTAGGCGCGGCAGTTGGCGTCGCCACGACGCCGATACTGGGCCCCGTCGGTGCGGTCACCGGTGCGCTGGTCGGCGCTTATGCCGGCTCCCTGATGGGTTCGATGTCGCAGACCGACGAAGTTGAAGAGATTCCCGATATGCGCCAGGCCGGCATGTTGCTGGCCGTTGCGGTCGACAATGCCGACGACGAACAGCGCGCGCTGGACACGCTGCGGCGCGCGGGCGCCTTTCATCTGGAACGTGCGAACGGTCAGATTATCAATGGCGACTGGATAGACTTCGATCCACTGTCCTTGCCGAACTACATTCGGGACTGATTGATTGGGAACGCAAGGGGCACGGTTGCCCCTTGTTCATATATCGACCGGATCGACTTCCAGCGACCAGCGCACCCGCGTCTTGATGGTACGCAACGCTGCCAGCCATGTTTTCAGAAAGCCCTGCAGCGCCGCGCGTGAAGCGCATTCGACCAATAGCTGAGCTCGATCCATATTCGCCACGCGCGTCATGGTCATTGGAATCGGATCGTTGATCGTGATGCCAGGATGGTCGACGCGATGCGCCGCCTCCTTCAGGAAAACCATCGCGGTCTCCAGCTCTTTCGCTTCTGCACGCAGCAAGGCTTGGTACATGAACGGCGGCATGCCGGCTTGGCGACGTTCTTCGAGCAGATCGTCCGCAAAACGATCGTAATCGTGCGCACGCACTGCGGCATACAAGGGATGTTGCGGATAGCGCGTCTGGATCAGCACTTCGCTAATGCTGCCGCTGTCCTTTTGCGCGCTGCGGCCGGCACGACCCGCCACTTGCATCAATTGCGCGAACAAGCGCTCGCTGGCCCGATAGTCGTGCGAGAACAGGGCGGTATCCGGATTGATCACGCCGACCAGCGTGAGGTTTTGGAAATCGTGTCCTTTCGCCACCATCTGCGTGCCGATCAGAATGTCGACTTCTCCTCGATGCACGGCATCGAATGCCGCTTGCGCACTGCCCTTCAGCCGCGTCGAGTCAGCATCGATGCGCATGATGCGGGCCTGGGGAAACAGTTGTTGCAAGGTTTCTTCCAGACGCTGCGTGCCGCGCCCTAGCGGCTGCAGGTCGACATTGCCGCAATCGGGACAGGAACGGGGAATGGCTTGCTCCCAGCCGCAATGATGGCAGCGCAGGCGCCGGTCCCGCTTGTGCAAGACCAGATACGCGCTGCAACGGCGGCATCCGCTGATCCATCCACAGGCATCGCAGGCAATCACCGGCGCATAGCCCCGGCGGTTCAAAAACAGCAGCGAGTGCTCGCCCCGTTCCAGCCGCTGCGTCAGCGCCTGCAGTAGCGTGGCGCTCCTTCCTTCGGTCACTTGTTCGCGGGGTGCCTTGCGCTCCAGATCGATCAGGCCAACCTTGGGCAGCACGGCATCTTTCGCAGCACGATCCCGCAACACGAGCTTGCGGTAACGGCCAGACTGCGCATGCTGCCAGCTCTCAAGCGAAGGGGTGGCCGATCCAAGCACAACCGGAATATCGAGTTGATGCGCGCGCCACACCGCCAAATCGCGCGCGGAATAACGCAGCCCTTCCTGCTGCTTGTACGAAGGATCATGCTCCTCATCGACAATGATCAGCTGCAGATGCGGCAGCGACGCGAGGATGGCCAGGCGCGTGCCCAGCACAATGCGGGCGCGGCCGAGATGCGCCTCCAACCAGTGCGTCAGGCGCTCGCCTTCAGCTAGCCCGCTATGCAAGGTCGCGACCGCGACGTCCGGAAAGCGCGCACGCACGTTCGCCTCCAGCTGCGGTGTCAAATTGATCTCGGGGACGAGTATCAGAATTTGCGCATCCGGTTGCGTCGTCAGCACGTGCGCCGCCGCACGCAAATACACTTCCGTTTTGCCGCTGCCCGTCACGCCGTGCAGCAGGATGGGTGCAAAACCCTTGGCGTTGACGATGGCTTCAACCGCGTCCTGCTGTGCGGAATTCAGCTGCGGCATGTCGATCGATGTAGCCGGTTGCTGTACCGGGCCCTTCTGCAGCTTCTTCAACGCCCGGTCGAGCGAGACTGTTTTTTCAGCCCGCAGGTTCTTCGGCAAACCAGGAATGCTTACTTCGCCCAGAGGGCGCTGATAATAATCTGCGGCGAAAGCGCACAAGGACAACCAGTCGACGGACAACGGCGGCAACTGCAAGCGAATCGCGATTGCATGCTTGAGCTTATCCAACGGCACATCCGACCGGGCGTGCACCGAAACGATTAGACCAACCGCCTCACGACGGCCGAAAGGCACCAACACCAGTTGGCCGGCGGTCGGCGGATGGGCGGCTCCGTCATCCGGACGCCACAAGTAATCGAAGCAGACATCGAGTGGAGTGTCGAGTGCGACTCTCAATATGCAGTGTTCCACGGAGCTCATGTGTTACCTGAGGAAATTGCCTAACCTCGCGATTCATAAGTGATTTTTTTTCTATCCACAACTGATGTGGACAACTTTGTTGATAAGCCTCTCTTGACACCGTGCAAGCCCAGTATCCGTGCGGGTTTCAACAAATTGCCTAAAACCAAAGCAAAAATAAATCCCTTTAAAATCAACGTACTTCAAGACGTTTATTTTCCAAATGAGGAAGCACGAAAAAAAATTCTCGCTTCTCCCGGTTTCAAATTTTTGTGAATAAGTAAGCTTGGCAAAATCACAAACAGCCCCCTTAACGCGTCCTTGGTTGCTGCAATCGCACAATTATTGACATATCTCTTCAGGAAGGTCGCTAAGATTCGGTTTTTTAAGTGCTTTTCGGAAATTTCCACAGCCTTGTGGGTAACTTTGTGGAAAACACTTCCTAAATGCGACTGCAGCGGCGAGAAGTGAAATTGCATGCCCGCTATGGCTATTGCCGCAATGCGGGCCGATCGTTAAAAATCAATCAGATAGCGCACCATGATTGCATCAGAGACCGAATTCTTCCGTCACCGCGCCAGCGTCAATGCAACAATTTGATTTGTGAATAAATTGCTCGCCTCAGATTTGGCTGTCGACAATGTCTGACTTGCCGAAAGAAAATTCTGACAGAGGAATTTCAAACCTCAGGTAATTTATCAACAAGTGCGCTAACTACTCGTTTCTAAAGCTGTTTTTTTGCTATCCACAAAAGCTGTGGATAACTTTGTGGGCAAGTACCCCGGTTGCCGTAAAACGCTAGTAATGGCGCGGGTCTCAATAATTTGCTCAAACAACATGCAGATTTTTAATCCTTAAAAATCAATGACTTGTTTCGCCACATGTCGCCACGCAAATTCCTCCCCACTCAAATCCCGTAGTAACCGTAAAGCGTTGATGGATGTGCATAAGGTGCATTCGTGATACGACATACCGGTTTTTTTCCGGCTCAATTTTCCACACAGCGGATGATCAACCGCGTGTCAGCAGATACCTAAGATACCTCGACGCTTGCATGATAGGGACGACTGCATTCGTGTACGGCATCGACCAGCGCCGAGACCGACTCTGGCGGAGTGAATTGAGAGATACCGTGCCCTAGGTTGAATACATGACCGCTGGCGGCGCCATGGTGCCCATAGGCGGCG
>DATAHI010000174.1:0-6945 GCA_036263255.1 Oxalicibacterium sp.
GGCGGGCGTACCCAGGGCTGCGCGTAACCGACCTTGCGCGAATCGCTTTCCAGAAATACGGAGGTGACGATGCGGCCGACCCGCACACTGAGATCTGGAGTGAACGCGTATTTGATATTGCCCCACTCGACACGCGGTGTGTAGCTGGTGTCGTAGCGTTGCTCGGAAACGATCTGCAGCACCCCGGATAGCTGCGGAGTGAAGCGAGCGGTCAACTGGCCGCCGATACGACTGTCGACGTCGGGACTCCATGCGCGGCCGCGGCCGGCACCCGTTCCTTGCAGGTCGTTGGCAAGGAAGTCCGCTTTGCTCTCGGAGGAATGCGCAACGCCTACCGTACCAAAACCATCGAACGAAAAAATGGATGTCGGCGCTGGATCACTTGTCTGGGAATGGGCGGCATTGCAGCAAAAACAGGCGACACATGCAATGCCGAATAACTTCTTTGTCATTGGGTGTCCCGGCAAACCACAATCAATATGCTGAATATTTCCTATGGATCGAGTATCCCAAAAATGACATTTCTATGTGGAAATAATTTGCAAAGTGACGCGCGGTTTCCACGCTTCTTTAAATTTTGTTACAGGAAGCTGGCATACCTGGCAACAGGAGAGGGCAAGCCAAAAAGTGTGCTCCATATTGCCCTGCGTTTCAATGCGTGCAGCGATCGTGATGGTTGCGCTATACGAAAGCGATGCTTGATTCTTAGCGACTGTTTTCGCGTGCAAGAGTCAAAAATTCATGTCGCAGTCCCCGGTCCTCGCGCAATTCACCGAGCAGGGCGGAGGTCAGTGTTTCTTCGCCTGGCGTACGGATGCCACGGCTTTCCATGCACATGTGACGACATTGGAGCAGAACGCCGACTGCGCGCGGTCCGACGTGCGTCATCAGGGCTTCTGCGATCTGCATGGTCAACCGTTCCTGCACTTGCAGACGTCTGGCGTAGCAATCGACCAGGCGTGTCAGTTTCGACAGGCCGACGATTTTTCCGTCCGGCAGATAACCGACGGTCGCCGTGCCGAAAAACGGCGCGAGGTGATGCTCGCAGTGGCTGTACACGGGAATGCCGCGTACGACGATGAGTTCGCCGTACTGTTCGGCGCCGTCTTCGAACACTTTCAGGATATCGGCCGGGTCTTGCTCGTAACCCGCAGTCCATTGGCGCCATGCCTGCTCAACGCGTTTAGGCGTTTCGAGCAGTCCTTGGCGTTGCGGATCTTCGCCTAAATGCAGCAATAGACGACGCCAGTCTTTTTCACTGAAATCGTCTTGCGGCACAGCTGCTTCGACAGCGCTGGAGCCATGCCTGCAATAGCTCGCATGAGGCAAATCGTCGTCGGTAGTAATTAGTTTCATGATGGTCTTTCAAATGGTGTGTGTTTTACTGCAGTCGTGCGAGTACCCCTGCGACGATGCGGTCGCAACGCGCGCCATCGAACGAGAAGGCATCTTCCATTGCGAAGTCGATTTCCCTGGCGAGCGCCTCACGCAACATCGCTCGGGCGCGAAAGAAACGGGTCCGGACGGTCGCCTCCGGAATTGCGAGACAGGTCGCAGTTTCCTCGACCGACATTTCTTCTACGGCACGCAGCACGAAGACGGTACGGAATGCATCCGGCAGTGCATCGATGTGGCGTTCCAGCAGCTGCCGCGTCTCACTTCGCATGACCGCAATATCGGGCCGCGGTACGGTGGTGTCAGGCATGTCGTCCTCCCTGTTGTCGCGTTCCAGTGCGGTGTCGGCGTGCAGGTGGATCAGTTCTGCACGGCGGGCTGATTTACGCGACCGGGCGATCGCTTCGTTAATGGCGATGCGGGTCAGCCACGTCAGGAGTGCGGCATCGCCGCGATATTTTTCCATGCTGCGATAGGCGAGCAAGTATGTTTCCTGGAGTGCGTCTTCGGCCTCTGCATCGTCCTTGATGATGCTGCGTACGGTGCGGTAGAGCGCGCGGTTATGTTGGCGCATCAGTGCTTCCAGCGCGGTGCGATCGCCGGCGACGATGCTGCGCGCGACATCGATGTCGGCACGGGAAGTCGCACTTGCTTGACTAGCTGGTTTGGGCATTTCGTTCTCTTCCGGTGGTGTTCTGTGTCATTGGATGAAGCGGCCGACAACGGCGTTCCCGATTTCGTTTCCTTGTGCCATCACGCGGGCAGACGCCTATTTATCGGCCCATGCACGCTTGTCCCCATCCGGCAACAAACGGGAATATAATGAGAATCATTGTTATTTGTATTGAGAATTGTGAATCTTTCCGAGCTGAGCCCATTTACCTTTGCGGTCATTGATGAAGTCAAGGCAACGTCGGTCGATGATCCGATTGCGAAGCGGCTCCGCGAGTTGGGATTCGTCAACGGCGAACCGGTCCGCATTGTGGCGCGCGGGCCGATAGGCGCCGATCCGCTGTTGGTGCAGATTGGCTTTACCCGTTTCGCGTTGCGCCGCGAAGAAGCACGGCGCGTGTGCATTCATCTGGCGCCATAAAGAGTATTCCCCATGTCCCACTCCCTCATTGCGCTGGTCGGCAACCCCAATTGCGGCAAGACGGCCCTTTTTAACCAATTGACGGGCAGCCGCCAGAAGGTGGCGAACTATGCCGGCGTCACGGTGGAGCGCAAGGAGGGACGCTTCACCGCGCCTTCGGGACGGCTGTTCAAACTGCTCGATCTACCCGGCGCTTACAGTCTCGACGCAACGAGCCCGGATGAGGTTGTCACGCGCGATATTTGCCTGGGTCGCTTGCCCGGCGAAGCGGAGCCGGACCTGATCGTATGCGTGGCCGATGCGACCAATCTGCGTTTGCACCTGCGTTTCGTGCTGGAGGTCAAGCGCCTTGGCCGCCCGATGGTGTTGGCGCTGAACATGATGGACGCGGCCCGCAAGCGCGGCATCAAAATCGATCGCGAAGAATTGCAGCGCCAGCTCGGCATGGACGTAATCGAGACGGTGGCAATCAAGGCGGGCGGGGCGCAGGCGCTGGTCGAGCATCTGGACAAGACCGTGGACACGCAGCGCGCACAGCCCTTCGACACCGAGGCTGACCCGCATGCAGTCGTGCGCGGCATTCTTGCCGCTGCAGTCAGCATGCCAAGTGCAACCGATGCAATGGACGACCGCATCGACCGCGTCGTGCTGCATCCCGCACTTGGTCTGGCAATCCTGGCCGTCGTCATGTTCTTCATTTTCCAGGCCGTGTTTTCCTGGGCCCAGCCTTTGATGGATGGGATTGATCATGGCGTCACTGCGCTCGGTACCTGGATAACCGGCATGATGCCGGATGGCTTGCTGCGCAGTCTCGTTGGCGACGGCATCTTTGCAGGACTTGGTTCGGTGCTGGTATTCCTGCCGCAGATTCTGATCCTGTTCTTCTTCATTCTGGTGCTGGAAGAATCCGGCTATCTGCCGCGCGCAGCTTTTCTGCTCGATCGCATCATGTTCAAGGCGGGGCTGACCGGGCGCTCGTTCATTCCGCTGCTCTCCAGTTTTGCCTGCGCGATTCCCGGCATCATGGCTACGCGCAGTATTCAGGATCCGCGCGATCGGCTGACGACCATCCTGGTGGCGCCGCTGATGACGTGCTCCGCACGCCTGCCGGTCTATACGCTGCTGATCGCGGCATTCATTCCCGAGCGCACGGTGTGGAATCTGTTCAACCTGCAAGGCATCGTGTTGTTCGTGCTGTATGTGGCGGGCATCGTCAGCGCCTTTGCGGTCGCTTCCTTCATCAAATGGATGCGCAAGGACAAGAGCGAACATGCGTTGCTGATGGAGCTGCCTTCCTACCGCATGCCGAGTCCGCGCAATATCGCGATCGGTTTGTGGGAGCGTGCGCTGATCTTCCTGCGCCGCGTGACGACGATCATCCTGTCGGTGACGATTCTCTTGTGGTTCCTGTCGACTTTTCCCGCGCCGCCAGAGGGCGCAAGCTTGCCGGCTATCGACTACAGTCTGGCTGGCCGCATCGGACATCTGCTGCATTACGTGTTTGCCCCGATCGGCTTCAACTGGCAGATCTGCGTGGCCTTGATTCCGGGGCTGGCCGCACGTGAAGTTGCGGTCTCTGCGCTGGGCACGGTGTACGCAATGTCTGGCAACGACGACGCAATTGCTGCACAACTCGGCCACACCATTGCCGCGCAATGGCCTCTGGCGACGGCGTTATCACTGCTGGCCTGGTATGTATTTGCGCCGCAATGCATGTCGACGCTGGCGGTGATCCGGCGTGAAACGAACTCCTGGCGCACGGTGGCAACCGCCGCGACCTACCTTTTCTCGCTGGCTTATCTGGCTTCCTTGCTGACTTATCAGATTGCGAGGGTACTGACATGATGTCTGATTGGATACAGGGACTGATTATTGCCGCCGCAGTGAGCTGGAGTCTGCTGCATCTGCTGCGTAAATATTTCCCGCAACAAGTTGGCCGCTTTCGTGCCAAATGCGTCGCCGCGCTGCGCGCGCCTTCGCAGCCGCGTATCGTGCAAGGCATAGGGGGATGGATGCAAACGCATGAGAAGAGCGACGGCGATTGCGAAAGCGGCTGCGGCGGTTGTTCAGGCTGCGCCTCGAATCCCCAGCCGAAAGAGCAGCACCCGGTGACCTTCCATCGGCGTCCCTAAATTGTTGCTACCGGCAGACCACCCGCATGCTTGTCCAGATGCGGGTTTTTATTTTGTAGTGCGTGCGTGATGGTCACGCGCAAGCGCGTTCAACGCCGATAGCACCAATGCCAGGGCTCGTAAATGAATCCTTGGGTATTGTCGCGCGGGTAGGAAAGACTAAAGCCGAAATCTACCGCGTGCTGTTCGAGCCAGCGGTAGGCCGTGGTGTCGGCGAAGTCTTCTTCCGTTGCGCGGCAGCCGGGTGTGTTGATGTCGATTGCGCGGCCGCTATGGTGTTCGCTATAGCCGGGAGGAGCGCTCAGCGTCAGGATGACGTCCATCGGCATGTTGCGCGCGATCTTGTTCTCGATGATTTCGATCTGGCGCTCGATGGTGCGAAAGGATGAAACGATCTCCAGCACGATGCCGTCCTCGGCCGCAGCTTCTTTCATTTGTTTCCACGCTTGTGCTGCTTCTGGAATCAGCAAGTAGTTCCGGCCTTGCGCATCGGTCTCGGCCACCACCAGTTCATCTGGCATCGGATGGAAGGGCAGTCCGTGATCGATGATCCAGCCCATCGGAATGCCGAGGCGGGCGAGTTCGAGATGGATGCGTTCCTGGTTGCTGTCTTGCATGACGGTCGATGATGTCGCGACGGAGGTGTCAGCTTACGATGGAATCGACCGCTTCGCAATTTGTGCAGGGAGCGCGCCGCGCTGCGCTATCATGCGCGTCCGGAGAAGAGGGACATCATGAAATTCAATATAGGAAAAAATTCGGTATTTGCATTACTGCTGCGTGCCCGCTGGTGGGTCAGTGCGTTGATCGCAGCTTTCATCGCGCTCGTCGGCTATGCGGTGCTGCCCGCACCATACAAGCTGTTCGGTGCCATGACCAGCATGCCGTTCTGGATCGTCAGCCTGATTGCCGCCTGGCGTCAATTGCGCGCGCCGAATCCGGTCTATATCGAACACCGGCTGCAGGGTTTCCGTGCATTGCCGTGGAAGGATTTTGCGGCTGGCGTCGAACAAGCTTTGTTGCGCGACGGCTTCGTCGTCACGCACCTCGATCAGGAAGCTGCGGATTTTGCGATCCAAAGTGCAGAGCGCAAGGGGCTGGTGACATGCAAGCGATGGAAGACGCCAACTACTGGTGTCGAACCCTTGCGCGAGCTGCATCAGGCGGCAGCGGCGTCTGGCGCACAGGAATGCATTTACATGACGACCGGTTCCTTTACGCCGAACGCAATCGCATTTGCTGCCGACAAGAAGATTCGCCTGGTGCACGACGTCGCGTTGGTGAAGCTCCTGCGCGAAATCAAGACACCGCCGGCGCAGCAAAAATAGTCGCTGAATACGCCTAGCGCGCGCGACGCTCGTCGAGCAGAAAGCGCAGCAGCGCGAGCGCCGGCAGCAGGCTGGCGGCAATCACGATGGCAGTCCAGCCGCCGCGTTCGTACAAGCCGCTCGCCATGGCGGAGCCGCTGGCGCCACCAATGAAGATGCTGGTCATGTACAAGCTGTTGAGCCGGTTGCGACTCGCGGCGTCGAGGAGGTAAATCTCGCGTTGCCCCATCACCATGTTGAGTTGCACGCAAAAGTCGAGCATCAAGGCCGCCAGGCCCAAGCCGATCACGCCCCAGGCCGGGCCGATCAGGGTAGGCAGCAGACACAATGCCCCGACTGCGAGAGCCGCTCGCGTCGCGCCACGCGTAAATCCGGCATCGGCCAGCCTGCCGCCCAAGGGCGCCGAGATTGCACCGGCCGCACCCACCAGCGCAAAGAGCGCAATCTTGCTTTGCGAAAAACCGTAATGCCGTGCCAATTCCAGCGGCACCGCAGTCCAGAACAGGCTGAAGGACGCGAACATGCATGCCTGATAGAAGGCACGCTGCCGCAAGAGCGGCGTGTCGCGGAACAGAGTCCCTAGCGATGTCAGCAGAGCCGGGTAGGACGCTGCGTGCGCCGGCCGGCGTTGCGGCATGGTGAACGCCAGGATAACAATCACCACCATCATCAATACTGCCGCGCTGCCGAACACCGTTCGCCAGCCGAAATAATCCGCCACGACGCTCGACAGAGGGCGCGACAGCAGGATGCCCAGCATCAGCCCACCCATGATCGCGCCGACCACCCGACCGCGCGACTGCTCATGCGCCAGATGCGCAGCGAGCGGAATCAGCATTTGCACGGATACCGTGCCAAAACCGATCAGCAGCGACAGCACCAAAAAGCTCGCGGCATTCCGGCACAGTGCCGCGCCGATCAGTGCCAAAGCAGCGAGCACCACGGTGACGATCGTCAATTTGCGGTTTTCGATCAAATCGCCGAGCGGCACCAGGAA
>DATAHI010000175.1:0-4951 GCA_036263255.1 Oxalicibacterium sp.
TGGGAAATGGCGGAAAAAACGCGTGAAGACATACTTGCCCGCATGGCGCTGGTGCCGCGAACGCTCGAAGCGCGCGGACTGGACGCCTCTCCTCAGATGCGCGCGAAACTCGCACAGGCAGGCGATCAGGCGGCAGCAGAAATTCTCGACATCATCCTGCGCGATGAAATTGGCCACGTCGCGGTGGGCAATCGCTGGTACAACTTTCTATGCAAGCAACGCGCGCTCGATCCGATCGTCGTCTATGCTGAATTGGCGCTGCATTACCAGGCGCCGGTGCTGCGCGGCCCGTTCAATCTCGAAGCCCGCCGTGCGGCCGGATTCAGCGAGGTCGAATTGGCCACCCTGGAGCGGCCGTCTCCCTGATCGTTACAGGCTGTTACCGCACGGTTGAGCCAGACGCGGCACAATAGTGTTTCGTTCATCGCTTCGGAGGACATCATGAAAACGCGCCATCTGTTCGTCACAACGCTCATTGCTGGTTTTGCCCTCGTTGGCCTTGGCGCTTGCGAGAAGAAGAATGATTCCCCAGGACCAGCCGAAACTGCGGGCAAGCAGATCGATCAGGCAGCGGCAACGGCGAACGACAAGCTGCAGCAAGCGGGCGAGAAGCTAGGCGAAAGCACGAGCGAGATGAGGAAGAAGCTGGGCGAGAAGATGGAGCAGGCCGGAGAGAAAATCCAGCAGGCGGCGGATCGCGACAAGGAGCCGAACGCTGCGCACAGCGACAAGTAGCGTGCGCGTTAGTTGTCGCTCCGCAGACGTTCCCGTCACGCTTTGCGGCTAGAATGCCGCTTTCGTTTTTGCCTGTGCTTTTGCCAGAATTCATGAAACCTTCCCGCTCGACTACGCTTGCGGTGCGCGGCTTGCGCTATCACATCCGGCACTGGGGCAGTGAAGACGCGCCCATCATCGTCATGCTGCATGGGTGGATGGACGTGTCGGCGTCCTTTCAATTCCTGGTTGACGCCTTTGCACAGGATTGGCATGTGATCGCACCGGACTGGCGCGGCTTCGGCTTGAGCGACCATGCGCCAGGCGGCTACTGGTATCCCGACTACCTGGCTGATCTGGAGGCAATACTTGATCATTATTCGCCAGACCAGCCGGTCCATTTGCTCGGACATAGTCTGGGCGCCAACGTGGCAGGTATTTATGCCGGCGTGCGGCCGCAGCGCGTTGCCAAGCTGATCGATATCGAAGGCTTCGGCATGCCGGCCACGCAGGCATCACAGGCACCGGCGCGTTATGCGCAATGGCTGGATGCGTTGAAGGAACAGACCGGATTGCGTCCTTACGCGACGGTGCACGACGTGGCGGCGCGTTTGCAGAAAACCAATCCGCGCTTGTCTGACGCTCGCGCCGCTTTTCTCGCACGACACTGGGCTGCGGAATGTGCGGACGGCAGCTGGCACATTCTTGCTGACCCCCAGCACAAGCTGCCGAATCCCACGCTGTATCGTCTCGACGAGGTGCTGGCTTGCTGGAGTGCGATTACGGCGCCGGTACTCTGGATCGAAGCGCACGACAGCGAACTTGTCGGACGGCTGGACGCGGGGCAGGGCGCCCGTGCCGAAATCGACAGAAGGATTGCATTCATCCCGAATGTCACCATATTGATGGTAGACGACGCCGGCCACATGGTGCATCACGATCAACCGGAAATTCTGGCTGCCGCGATCGAGCAGTTCCTGACCTGACAAGCGCGACGCCGGCATCCTTCTTGCAACGAAGGATGCGTATCGTCAAGCCACTGTCACACGTCGCGCGTACAATTCACATATTGCTTCCTGCATTGAATCGGCATGACCAACGTTGATCTGCATTCCCACTCCCGCGTCTCGGACGGCACGCTGTCGCCAGCCGAGCTGGCTACGCGCGCCAAGGCGAACGGCGTCGGCCTGTGGGCGATGACGGATCACGACGAAGTCGGCGGGATTGCCGAGGCGCGTGAGGCGGCCGCAGCACTGGATCTACCCTTCGTTCCCGGTGTTGAAATTTCGATTACATGGTCCGGCCAGACCGTGCACATTGTTGGTCTGCGTATTGATGAAACGAATCGTGCGCTGGTTGATGGCCTCGCTGCCATGCGCGGAGGCCGCGAACAGCGCGCACGTGAAGTCGCGGAACGACTGGCTTCCATCGGTGTGCCGGACGCCTATGAAGGCGCCTTGAAATACGTCGGCAACCCGGATTTGATTTCGCGCACGCATTTCGCGCGCTATCTGATGGAAATCGGCCTGTGCGAGACCTTGCAGGAAGTCTTCAGCAATTACCTCGGCGAAGGCAAGCCCGGTTACGTGCCGCACCGTTGGGCGACATTGCAGCAATCGGTGGACTGGATACGTGGCGCCGGCGGCATCGCGGTGATTGCGCATCCAGGGCGCTACAAGTTCAGCGAACTGCAGTTCGATGCGCTGTTCCGCGAGTTCAAGACGCTGGGTGGCAGCGCAATCGAAGTCATCACCGGCAGCCATACCGTCGATCAATATGACACGTACGCGAAGATCGCCGCCAAATATGGCTTCCTCGCATCGCGCGGTTCCGATTTTCACGGCCCCGGCGAATCGCGCGTCGACCTAGGCGCCTTGCCGCCGCTTCCCTCCAGCGTGACGCCGGTATGGCACGACTGGAATCTCGCGTATTGACGATTCATTCGAGTTTTTCTTACTTGAAATTTATCAATCCGGTCATACTTTTGCTTCGCACCTGTCTCTCTGGAGGTTTAGAAGAATGAAACGGATTTTCCTGTTCGTGCTGACGAATATCGCCGTCATCGCCGTCATGTCGATCGTGCTGTCGGTACTCGGCGTCGATCGCTTCCTGACGCAGGCGGGACTGAATCTGCCGATGTTGCTGGTGTTCTCGCTGGTGGTTGGCTTTACCGGCTCCATCTTCTCACTGCTGATCAGCAAGCCAATGGCCAAGTGGTCTACCGGTGCGCATGTGATCGAAGCGCCGTCGAACAGCACGGAGTTGTGGCTGATCGACACGGTGCGCCGCTTATCCGATCGCGCCGGTATCGCGATGCCGGAAGTAGCCGTGTATGAAGGCGAACCGAACGCGTTCGCGACCGGCGCCTTCAAGAATTCCGCCCTCGTGGCGGTTTCGACCGGACTGCTGCAGAACATGACGAAGGATGAGGTCGAAGCCGTATTGGGCCATGAGATCGCGCACGTCGCGAATGGCGACATGGTGACGATGACACTGGTACAGGGCGTGGTGAATACCTTTGTCGTGTTCCTTTCGCGTGTGGTCGGTTTTTTCGTTGACCGCGCACTGTCTTCTCGCGACAGCAACAACAATGCGCCAGGCATCGGCTACATGGTTACCGTGATGGTGTGCCAAGTCTTGTTCGGTATTGCGGCGTCGATGATCGTGGCCTGGTTCTCTCGCCATCGCGAATTCCGCGCGGATGCCGGTTCGGCCAAGTTGCTTGGATCCCCGCAGCCAATGGTGAAAGCCCTGTCGCGTCTCGGCGGCATCGAGGCATCGAACCTGCCGCAAGCGCTGGCTGCTTTCGGCATTCATGACAAGCCGGGTTTTCTCGCGCTGTTTTCCAGTCATCCGCCGATTGAAGAACGTATTGCCGCCTTGCGCAATATCCAGTAACTTTTGCTACTTATTTCCGAATGGCGGCGGCAGCCTGAGGGTTGCCGCCGCCTGATTTTTTATGACGCAATTTTTTCAGATTCATCCCGATAATCCGCAGGCCAGGCTCATCAATCAGGCAGCGCAGATCATCAAGGGCGGCGGCATTGTCGCCTTGCCCACCGATTCCTGTTACGCGCTGGTGTGCCAGCTCGACGACAAGGACGCGGTGACGCGGCTGCGTCGCATCCGCAACGTCGACGACAAGCATCACCTGACCTTGCTGTGCCGCGACCTGAGCGAGATTGCGCAGTATGCGCGGGTCGACAACAGCCAGTACCGTTTGCTGAAGGCAGCGACTCCCGGGCCTTACACCTTCATTCTGGAAGCGACGAAGGAAGTGCCACGCCGCCTCAGCCATCCTTCGCGCAAGACCATCGGGCTGCGCGTGCCCGAGAACGCAATCGCCAGTGCGCTGATGGAGGCGCTGGGTGAACCCTTGCTTGGCACCACGCTGATTCTGCCCGACGAGAACGAGGCGCTGACCGATCCTGACGAGATCCGTGATCGGCTGGCGAAAGTGGTCGACCTCGTCATTGATGGAGGCGCTTGCAGCCTGCAACCGACTACCGTGATCGATCTGACTGCTGCCGAACCGGTATTGGTGCGGCAGGGACGCGGCGACGCTTCGCCCTTCGGTCTGTAAGCTTCATCCTTTCTTCGCGGCGTATCGCAACGGGCGACGCGTCCCCTCTGATAAAATTCCGCCAATGAACGAGCTTATCCAAACCTTTGCGATTTATGCGCTGCCCATTCTTTTTGCGATCACGCTGCATGAAGCAGCGCATGGTTATGCGGCTCGCTATTTCGGCGACAACACCGCATACGTGCAAGGCCGCGTCAGTCTGAATCCCGCGAGGCATATCGATCCGATCGGCACGCTGCTGATTCCCATCCTCCTGTACTTCCTGCAAAGTCCCTTCCTGTTCGGCTACGCAAAACCGGTGCCGGTCAATTTCGGCAATCTGCGTAATCCGAAAAAGCAGATGGCTTTCGTCGCATTTGCCGGGCCGTTGGCGAATCTCGTCATGGCGCTTGGCTGGCTGGTGCTGCTGATCGTGCTGGTTGCCTTCAATATTTCAGAATCTTTTTTCCTGCAGATGGCGAAGGCGGGTGTGAACACCAATCTGGTGATCTTTGCGTTCAATCTGTTCCCGATTCCGCCGCTGGATGGCGGCCGCATTCTCACTAGCCTGCTGCCGAACCGCTATGCCTACAAGTTTGCAAAGCTGGAACCCTACGGATTTTTCATCGTGCTCGGTCTGATGTTCCTCAACGGCCTGAAGTACTGGATGGTGCC
>DATAHI010000176.1:0-6556 GCA_036263255.1 Oxalicibacterium sp.
ACGAGATCGCCAAGGCCCTTGGCTGGCTCACCGACCTGACGGCATCGGCCAACGGCTTTTCGATTGCCGACGCTCAGCAAACCCCTTTTTCGGTCGGGACGCGCATTTATGTATCGCAAGAACTCGACGTGCTGGGTACACCTGCCGTCGGTTTCATCCAGTTCCTCGAATCCGCCAAGCTGATCGATTCGATGCAGCGTGAGCTGATCGTCGAGCGTGCACTGGCGGCCGGCGAGTCGCCGATCTCGCTCGACAAGCTGAAAGTGATCGTGCTGATGGTGCTGTGGAGCCAGGGCAAGGAACCTGACGGATTGATTTTTGACGAACTCTTCGTCGAAGAAGACGACGCCACGCCACGCATGTTGCACTGACCTGCATCGGCATTCTGCCGGACCACGGGCATGTCCACCGCGACATGCCTGTTCAACAACTTCCTCTCCCGCGCTTGCAGATTTCTTTGCAACGCGCTTATCATTGGCCGCTTGACGGCCAGGCAACTAATATATATTAGTAGTGCGCTCGCTTGAAAACGCGCACCGCCGACATTAGTTAGCATCGCAACACGCGCATTCGCCGCAGCCATCCATCCCTTTGAGAACGGACACCATGACAAAAGCCCTCATCATTGCCGAGAAGCCATCCGTCGCGAACGACATCGCGAAGACGCTCGGCGGCTTTACCAAGCACGATGAGTACTTCGAATCCGACGAATACGTACTGTCGTCTGCGGTCGGCCATCTGGTCGAGATCGCGGTGCCGGAAGAATACGACGTCAAGCGCGGCAAGTGGACTTTCACCCATCTGCCAATGATCCCGCCGCACTTCGCGCTGAACCCGATCGCCAAGACGGAATCGCGCCTGAAGGTGCTCAACAAGCTGATCAAGCGCAAGGATGTCACCACGCTGATCAACGCCTGCGACGCGGGGCGCGAAGGCGAACTGATCTTCCGTCTGATTGCCCAGTATGCGAAAGCCAAGCAGCCGGTCAAACGCCTGTGGCTGCAATCGATGACGCCAGGCGCAATCCGCGAAGCCTTCAAGAACCTGCGCGACGACAAGGAAATGCTGCCGCTGGCAGATGCCGCGCGCAGCCGCAGCGAAGCCGACTGGCTGATCGGCATCAACGGCACGCGCGCAATGACTGCCTTCAATTCGAAGGAAGGCGGCTTCTACCTGACTACCGTCGGTCGCGTGCAGACGCCGACCTTGTCGATCGTCGTCGAACGGGAAGAAAAGATCAAAAAGTTCGTACCGCGCGACTATTGGGAAGTGCGCGCCGAATTCGTCTGCGCCGCCGGCATCTATCAAGGCCGCTGGCTGGACACCAAGTTCAAGAAAGACGAGACGGATCCTGAAAGACGCGCCGAGCGCCTCTGGAGCAAGGCCGCGGCCGAATCGATCGTTGCCGCCTGCCGCGGCAAGATCGGTGTTGTTTCCGAGGAATCGAAGCCGACCACTTCGATGGCGCCTGCGCTGTTCGACCTGACCAGCCTGCAGCGCGAGGCGAATGCGCGCTTCGGTTTCTCGGCGAAGAATACGCTGGGTCTCGCGCAAGCACTGTACGAACGCCACAAGGTACTGACCTATCCGCGTACCGATTCGCGCCACCTGCCGGAAGACTATCTGCCGACCGTGCTGCAAACCTTGGATGTGCTCTCAGAGAACAACAATTACCTGCAGTTCGCCAAGCAGATCACGAAGAACAACTGGGTCAAACCGAACAAGCGCATCTTCGACAACACGAAGATCAGCGATCACTTCGCCATCATTCCGACCACGCAAGCGCCGAAGAATCTGTCGGAGCCCGAACAGAAACTGTACGACCTGGTCACGCGTCGTTTCATGGCCGTCTTCTTCCCCGCCGCGGAATTTCAGGTGACGACACGCTTCACCGAAGTCTCCGGCCACCAGTTCAAGAGCGAAGGCAAGGTGCTGACCAATCCCGGCTGGCTCGCGGTGTACGGCAAGGACGTGGTGGACGAGAAGGACAGCGAGAACAGCGGCATGCTGGTGCCGGTCGCCAAAGGCGAGAAGGTGCAAACCGAGTCCGTCGTTGCCAATGCGCTGGTCACCAAACCGCCAGCACGCTACACGGAAGCGACGCTGCTGTCGGCGATGGAAGGCGCGGGCAAGCTGGTGGATGACGAAGACCTGCGCGATGCGATGGCCGGCAAAGGCCTCGGCACACCGGCCACGCGCGCAGCGATCATCGAAGGCCTGCTGACAGAAAAATACCTGCTGCGCGAAGGCCGTGAATTGATCCCTACTGCCAAGGCGTTCCAGCTGATGACACTGCTGCACGGCCTCGGTGTTGACGAACTGACCGAACCGCAATTGACCGGCGAGTGGGAATACAAACTGTCCGAAATCGAGCGCGGCAAGATCAGTCGCGACGAGTTCATGCGCGAGATCGCGCAGATGGCTCAGATCATCGTCAAGCGCGCGAAAGAATACGACAACGAAACGATCCCGGGCGATTATGCGACGCTGAAGACACCATGTCCGAACTGCGGCGGCGTCGTGAAAGAAAACTATCGACGTTTCGCCTGCACCAAGTGCGAATTCTCGATGACGAAAGTTCCCGGTGGCCGCCAGTTCGAAATCGCGGAAGTGGAAGAGCTGCTTGCTGAACGCACCATCGGCCCGCTGCAGGGTTTCCGTTCGAAGATGGGTCGCCCCTTCGCAGCGGTGCTGAAGATCGTGCGCGATGAAGAGATCAAGAACTTCAAGCTCGAATTCGACTTCGGCCAAGCCAACGACGACGAGAATGCAGAACCGATCGACTTCAGCAATCAGACTTCGCTCGGCCCGTGTCCGAAGTGCGGCGGCGGCGTCTATGAACAACCGCTCTCGTATATTTGCGAACATTCCGTCGCCAAACCAAAAACCTGCGACTTCCGCAGTGGCCGCATCATCTTGCAGCAAGAGATTTCACCGGAACAGATGAGCAAGCTGCTCAACGAAGGGCGCACCGATCTGCTGCCGGGATTCGTATCGCAACGTACGCGCCGCCCATTCAAGGCCTTCCTCGTGAAAGGCAAGGATGGCAAGGTCAGCTTCGAGTTCGAACCGCGCAAGGAAAAGGCGCCGGCGAAAGGCAAGGCGAGCGCCGCTGCAACGAGTACAACGGCGGAAGCGGAAGCACCGACCAAGCTGGTGGCGAAGAAAGCGGCAAGCAAAACCGCAGCGAAGAAGGCCGTGGCAAAGAAGAAACCGGCCACGAAGAAAGCCGCCTAAGACGCGCTTTACGCTCCCTCCAAAACCCGAACGCACACGCTTTCGGGTTTTTTATTGCCCACAACAGTACCGCGATAACATCGACGCCATTATGAAAATACTGTCCCTCTGTCTGATCGCCTTGTTGCTCACCGTGTCGTTTGCCGCGCGAGCTGAATGCGAGTCGAGCGGAATCGGCATCGTCGTCATGCATGGCAAAGGCGGCTCGCCGGCGCGGCATGTCGCCGAACTGGCATCCGGTCTGGAAGCCAATGGCATTTGCGTTGCGAACCTGGATATGCCATGGTCCGCGCGACGCAGCTACGACAGCGACGTGCGCACTACAGAGAAGGAAGTAGAAGCAGCGCTCGATACGCTGCGCAGCAAGGGTGCAAAAACCTTGTTCGTGTCCGGTCATAGTCAGGGTGGCCTGTTTGCGCTGCACTTCGGCAATGCACATCATGTCGCCGGCATCATTGCCATCGCGCCCGGGGGCAACGTCGGCAATGCCATGTTCGCGGAAAAACTTGGCGATTCCGTCACGCGCGCGCGCCAACTGGTGGCGGAAGGAAAGGGCAACGGCAAAACGCAGTTGTTCGACTTCGAAAGCTCGAAAGGGCTGATACCAGTTGTCACTACGCCAGCAATATTTCTAGACTGGTTCGACCCGGCTGGCGCGATGAACCAGACCGAAGCAGTCGTTCATATGGCAGCCGATGTTCCGGTGCTGTACGTCGCACCCACTAACGATTATCCGGCGCTGATCAAAGTCAATCCCGCGATGTTTGCGGCCTTGCCTCGCAACCCCTTCAGCAAGTTTTATCAACCGAATGCAACGCATATCGGCTCTCCAGCGGCGTCGCTGGATGAAATCCTGCGATGGACGCGGGAAGTCGCGAGCCGGGCAGGGCCGCAATCCGCACAATAAGTTTCAGCCGAATTCTGTCCGTCATCTCACCGCAATATTCTCGAGCGCAAGCAGGAAACGTTTGCGTTCCAGTCCGCCGGCATAACCGGTAACCGTTCCCGATGTACCGAGTACGCGATGGCAGGGCACGATGATGGAAACCGGATTCCTACCGATTGCGGCACCCACTGCGCGCAAGGCAGTCGGCTTGCCCAGCCGCTGCGCGTGCTGCGCATAGCTCACGCTCCTGCCGAACGGAATCGCGCACAGGGCTGTCCACACCGTTTGCTGAAAAGGCGTGCCCGACAGATCCAGCGCCACATCGAAACTCCGTCGTTCGCCGGCAAAGTAGTCGCTCAGTTGCTCTGCTGCCTTGAGCAAATGTCCATGCGCTGGTTCACCGACGATGGCTGGTTGCCAATCATCCTTTCCCTTGAAGTGCTTGTGCTCTTCAAAGTAGATGCCGCAGATACCGCGTTCGGTTGCCGCAATCAATAGCGCCCCGACTGGACTCGCTTGTTCGATGTAATGGATCATGATGTCTCCTTCGCGCTCAGCCCTAATTCACGACCGCGCAAGATTTGCCACAACAGGATGGCCGCGTAGGCCCGCCACGGCGACCAGTGCGCTGCGCGCGCCAGCAATTGCTTTTCCGTCAAACGCGACGCATCGTTTACAGCCGCCGCCTTCTGCAGGCCGAGATCGCCGGCCGGAAAGGCGTCGGTAAAACGCAAGGCGCGCATCGCGATGTATTGCGCCGTCCACTCGCCTATACCGGGGACTGATTTCAGGTGCACGATCGCGTCACTCAGTGCCGCGCCAGGTCGCAACTGCAAGCCGCCCTGTTGGGCAAACACTGCAAAATTGCGTATCGTCGCGGCCCGCGATGTGGGCAAGCCGATGGCCGCGATATCTTCCGTGCGCACCTCCGCCAACCTTGCTGCCGTCGGAAAGTGATGCGTCACTCCGGCAAACGGCGTCGGCGTGCGCGTGCCGAAGACCTGCACCAGCCTTCCGGACAGAGTCGTCGCGCCGACCACGCTAACCTGCTGCCCCAACACTGCCCGCACCGCCAGCTCGAATACATCAAACCCGCCGGGCACACGCAGACCGGGCGTTGCAGCAACCTGTGTTCCGAGCAAGGGGTCATCGGACAGATGCGCAGCGATGACTTCTGGATTGGCGTCGAGATCAAACTGTTGCCGTACGCGCGCGAGCAGCGGCATCAATTTGTGCGCGAGGCTCACCGACACCGACAATTCCAGCTGATGCCGCGCAGGCAGGTGCGCAACGCTCAACCATCCCGCCACGTGTTCGATCTGCACGCTGCGCGCATAGCTCGCGCCATGCACTGTTTCCACACCGGGTATCGCACGGCCCGCAAGATAGACGAGTAGTTCTTGCCATGCAAACGGCGGACGATACGCCAGGCGCAGGGTGATCGCATCGGGTCCCTGTACTTCTACTTCGCCCGTGCGGCGCAAAGTCGTCGGCGCCATGCCGTAGCGCGAGGAAAACAGGGCGTTGAAACGGCGAATGCTGCCGAACCCGGCGGCGTACGCAATATCGCTCATCGGCATTCGCGTCTCCTGCAACAATTTTTTCGCAAACAGCAAGCGCTGCGTCTGCGCCAGCTCGATCGGCGTGACGCCGAAATGCTGCAGCAATACGCGGCGTAGCTGGCGCGAAGACAAGCCCACCTCTTGCGCCAGCCGTTCGACGTCACCATCGTTCAGCGCACCGGCGGCAATGCGCTGCCATACCGCATGCGCGAGATTCTGCTGCAAAGCATAGGGCGCAAGCTCGGGACGGCACCGCAAGCAGGGACGAAAGCCTGCCGCTTCTGCCGCGGCGGCGCTGCTGAAGAACACGCAGGAAGATGCGCGCGGCGTTTTCACGCCGCACACTGGACGGCAATAGATGCCGGTCGTTTTGACGCCAGTGAAGAACACGCCATCGAAACGTGCGTCCTTGGCTGCGAGCGCGCGATAGCAACTCTCCGCCGTCAGTGCGGCGCCGCTGTCGCGATCGATGACGATGTCCGTGTTCATGACAACGTTATACGCGTCGCCTGACGCGCGGTCTAGCCGTTTTCGGACACGAGTGTAGAGGAAGAAAAAGATGAGCGCAGCAATGCTGCTCAGGCGTGGCGTGGAGCAAATGCAATGATTGCCATGCCCGCCAGCGTCACCGTGACGCCGAGCAAGTCCCAGCCTGAGGGTCGCACGCCGTCGACCAGCCATAGCCATGCCAGCGCGACGGAAACGTATATACCGCCGTACGCAGCATATACGCGGCCGCTGGCACCCGGATGCAGAGTCAGCAACCAGACAAACAGCGCAAGACTGCACGCGGCCGGCAACAGCAGCCACGCCGGGCCGGACTGACGCAGCCATACATAGGGTAGATAGCAGCCCAGAATTTCCGCCAGCG
>DATAHI010000177.1:0-25804 GCA_036263255.1 Oxalicibacterium sp.
TTCATGTTGCTGCAGCGAGGCGATCATGCCGTCGAAAGCACGTGCCAGTTGGCTGATTTCTTCCTTGCCGTAACGGATGCCGGTGCGCGCCTTTAAATTGCCGGTCGCAACCTGATCCGCAGTACGTACCAGCGTCTTTACCCGCCGCAGGATGATGACATCGCCGACAAACCAGGCAGCAACCAGCGCCAGCAGCGCAATGATCGCCAGCGTGGCGAGTTCCATCATCTGTAGATGGTTGGCGGGAGCGATGATATCGCCGGTCGGAATACCGATGCTCACCTTGAAGTTTGAAATGTCGCTGGTGCCGACCGGTGCGATTGCGTGCAAGCGCTTGATTCCGTCTGCGTCGGTCAGCTCTGACGTGCCGAAACCAACCTTGATCATGACATCAAATAAATCCTGCGAGGCTCGCATGCCGATCCACTGCTCCGGATTGGGACGTCGCGCGATGATGGTGCCGCGGCTGTCGGTCGTCACCAGCACTGCGCCGGCTGGCAGCGCGATATCGCTGACGAAGCGGTCGAGCATGCTGAGATCGAGCGTGGCAAAGATAGCGGAGTTGACTTGCCCCTGGCTATCGTAGACCGGATAGATGAGATCGACGGCGTGCCGTCGATTGATGCGGCCGTAGTGATAGTCGCCCGCAACGAAGCGTTGTTCTTCCATCGCCTGACGAAAATCGCTGCGCTCGGCAAACTTGACCCGCTCCGTGAGTGGAAGGGCGCTGCAATGCAGACTGCCGTCACTCAATACCACGCCGAAATTGATGTAACCTTCGTTGCGCTTGAGGATGGTGCGCAGGAATTCGCTGCATCGGCTGCGCTTGTCCTGCACTTCGGGCGTTACGGCTAGCACACTGAGCAACTGACGGCCGGCTTCGATCGAACGCGCTTCGCTGGAAGCCGCGAGTTGCGTCAACTGCTGCAGGTTGTCTTCGGCGCTGCGTACTGCCTGCTGCCTTTCTTTCCAGGCGCCATACACCGTCAGGATGACCGGTGGCACGATGGCAAGCAGCACCAGTACCAGCACGCGAACCCGCAGGCTGTCGAAGTTTAGACCGGTTAAGAAGTTCGTTTTCAAGGCATGCTCGTAAAAATGCCGCGGCGAGCGCCATGGCGAGATTGATCAGCCTGTCTTGCTGCGACGCGGCTGAGGCGAGTGCCGCGCAAACTGTAGTTCAGACTCCCGAGAGGGATGAGAGTTTCCTTAAAAGAAGACGAGGCGCCCTATACGGCGCGTCGCATTTTCTTAACGGTGTAATCCTTGACTTCCTTCTCTGGCTTGACGAGCTTGACTACCGCTAATGTGCAATTGTCGGCCTTGCTGCCGGCAGCGCGCTCTCTTGCCTTGTTGATCAGCATTTCGCACGCCTTGCGCGCGGGATTCACGGCGATCGCGGCGCCCATCTCGGCTTCCTTGAAGTATTGCCACAAGCCGTCCGAGCACAGCAGAAATGCGTCGCCGGCCTTCAACCCTTCGCGGCGGCCGATGCTCAATTTGAACGGATTGGTACTGCCGAGCACGCTGACCAGCAGGCCAGCCAAGGCGGGATTCTGCTCAAGCCGTTCGTCACGCCTGCTTTCCTCTTTCAGCTGTTCGCGATACGTGTGGTCGATGGTGCGCTTGATGCAGTTCGGTCCATCGAAGGCGTACAGGCGCGAATCGCCGGCGTGTGCCCAGATCGCCGTGTGCTCTGGCGTGATCACAAGCAGGACGATCGTGCTATGAGGTTTCTTGTCGGAAGAAATGGCGGACAGTTTGATGACGGTATCGGCTTCCTGCGCGATCGTCTGCAGCATGGTTTCCACATCGTCTGTCAACGGAGAGAAGCGCTCGAAATTCTGTTGCGCAGTACGCACCACCTGTTCGGCAGCGAGCGCACCGCCCGACAGTCCGCCCATGCCGTCTGCCACCACAGCCATCATATAGCCGGGCGCCTTCGGCGCAGCGAACAGTGCGACGCGGTCCTGTTGTTCCTCTCGATCCCCGATGTGCTGGCCGGTTCCGGCTTCTATTCTGTATTGGCTCATGTCCTGGCGTGGATTAAACTGTCGAAACGCTGGTGCGGCG
Source organism: Oxalicibacterium sp. (assembly GCA_036263255.1). GTDB lineage: Bacteria > Pseudomonadota > Gammaproteobacteria > Burkholderiales > Burkholderiaceae_D > Oxalicibacterium. The sequence continues at coordinate 2,074 of DATAHI010000177.1, forward strand.
ATTATTGCATGTACCATTGCGTGCCGCCTGAAAACGACTTTTTAAATTGTAAGATTTCTTTACCGTTGCACACGTTGCCGGGAACGCCATGGGTTCGTTAGAGGATATACAACGCCGCATCATCGAACTCGAAGTCGAGCACCGCGATCTGGATGCGGTGATTGAAAAACTGTCCAGTGATGGGTGGCACGAGGAATTGCAATTGCGCCGACTGAAGAAGCGCAAACTGCAGCTGAAGGACAACATCACGCTGTTGAAAATGCAATTGATCCCTGATATTCCAGCCTGAGGCCGTCACGCTCGCGCTCCGCTTAACGCTTTCGCAAGATTCATTTTGTCTGACGCTCCATCCGCATCTACCCCGCCAGTTCGCTACGACACGGAGATCGACCGCCTGTTCGGCGTCGAGAGTCCGCTTGGGCAAGCGGTGGGCAGCTTTCGTCCGCGCCCTTCTCAAACAGAAATGGCGAAGGCCATTGCCAATGCGATCGGCAACCAGCAGACTCTGATCGCCGAAGCCGGCACCGGCACTGGCAAGACCTTCGCTTACCTGGTGCCTTCGCTACTGTGGGGCGGTAAGACAATCATTTCGACCGGGACCAAGAACCTGCAAGACCAGTTGTACCTGCGCGATATCCCGACCGTACGACGTGCCCTGAATGCGCCGGTATCGGTGGCTTTGCTGAAGGGACGCGCGAACTATGTCTGCCATTTTCATCTGGAGCGCACACTGCAGAACGGCCGCCTGACCGCGCGCGAGGACGTCGGCCATCTGCGCGAAATTTCGCGCTTCGTCAAAACTACCGGCACCGGCGACAAGGCGGAATTGTCGAAGGTGCCCGAAAATGCCTCGGTATGGAATCTCGTCACGTCAACCCGCGACACCTGCATGGGTGCGGAATGCCAGTATTACCAGGATTGCTTCGTGATGAAGGCGCGGAAGGAAGCACAGCAGGCTGACGTCGTGGTGGTCAATCACCACCTGTTCTTCGCCGACGTGGCATTGAAAGACACCGGCGTCGCAGAGCTGCTGCCTTCGGCGAACACCATTGTCTTCGATGAGGCGCACCAATTGCCGGAAACAGCCACGCTGTTTTTCGGCGAGACGGTATCGACTTCGCAAGTGCTGGAATTATGCCGCGATGTACTCGCCGAAGGCCTGGCGCATGCGCGCGATGGCGCCGACTGGCCAGGACTCGTCACGCCTGTCGAGCGCGCCGCACGCGACCTGCGCCTGACATTCCCGCAGGACGTGGTGCGGCTTGCCGTCGGACAGATCGCGCCGTCCAGCCCCTTCTTCCCGGCGCTGGAAACGCTGAAGGACAAGATCGACGGCATGATCGCCGTGCTGGAAAAGCAGGCCGAGCGCGCGGAAACGATCGATCAGTGCCGCGTGCGAGCACTCGATCTCGCGGCAAAGCTGGAAGCATGGAACAAGCCGGTCGATGATCCGATCATCGGCCAGGAAAGCGTGCAATGGGTCGAGGCCTTTTCATCCTCGCTGCAGTTGCATCGCACACCGCTTTCGATCGCACCGATCTTCAACAAACAGCGGGAAGGCACGCCGCGCTCCTGGATCTTCACTTCGGCGACGCTGGCGGTGAAGAACGATTTCCACCATTACAGCGCGCAGATGGGATTGTGGGACGAGCCGGCGCAAAGCTGGCCCAGCCCCTTCGATTACGAACAGCAGGGGTTGCTGTATGTGCCGAACGGGCTGCCGCAGCCCAATGCGCCGGATTACACCGATGCAGTGATCGATGCCGCACTTCCGGTAATCGAAGCCGCCGGCGGCCGCGCCTTCCTGCTGTGCACGACGATACGTGCGGTCAATCGCGCAGCAGAACGGCTGCGTGCCGAATTCGTCAAACGCGGATTACCGTTTCCGCTGATGGTGCAGGGCGAAGCTGGCCGCACCGAATTGCTGGACCGCTTTCGCGAAGCCGGCAACGCCGTGCTGATCGGTAGCCAGAGCTTCTGGGAAGGCGTCGACGTACGCGGCGACGCGCTATCGGTCGTCATCATCGACAAGCTGCCGTTCTCGCCGCCGGACGACCCGGTGCTGGCGGCGCGCATCGAGGCGTTGGAGAAGAAAGGCTTGAACGGCTTCATGCATCACCAGCTGCCGGCGGCGATCATCAATCTGAAGCAGGGGGCGGGCAGATTGATTCGCGACGAGTGCGATCGCGGCGTGCTGATGATCTGCGATCCGCGACTGATTTCGAAGCCTTACGGTCGCCGCATCTGGCAAAGCCTGCCACCGTTCAAGCGTACGCGGGAACTTGGCGCGGTACGCGAATTCTTTGCCGCCATCGCGGCGCAAGAAGAGCCAGCCGAATAAGCGCTGCCGCACTATTGCAGGAAGAGCGTCTTCATGCGAAGTGCTTCAGGTAGAATTTGCGCATGAAAATCCTCCTCAGTAACGACGATGGCTATCTCGCGCCCGGACTGCTTGCGCTGTACGATGCTCTGGCGCCGATTGCCGAAGAAATTGTCGTGGTCGCGCCCGACAGCAATCGTTCCGGTAGTTCCAATTCGCTGACGCTCGACCGGCCGCTTTCCGTGTTTCAGGCCGATAACGGTTTTTATTTCTGCAATGGCACGCCATCGGACTGCGTCCACATCGCGTTGACCGGCATCCTGAAATTCCGCCCAGATATCGTCGTCTCGGGCATCAACCAAGGCCAAAACATGGGCGACGATACGCTGTATTCCGGCACGGTCGCCGCAGCGACGGAAGGCTATCTGTTTGGTCTGCCTGCCATCGCGTTTTCGCAGGTCGACAAGGGCTGGGATGAAATTCATTCGGCGGCGCGCGTCGCGCGCGAGATCGTCGAACGCCGTTTCGATCAGTTATCCAGCCATTTTCTTCTCAACGTCAATATTCCGAATCTGCCTTATGAGCAGATCAAGCCGCCGCTTGCGACGCGCCTCGGCAAGCGCCATCCGTCGGAGCCTGTAATTCGTGCGCAGGATCCCAGCGGGCGTGACGTGTACTGGATCGGACCTTGCGGGGCACAGAAGGATGCGGGTGAGGGGACGGATTTCCACGCGACCGCACACGGACACGTCTCGATCACGCCGCTGCAGATCGATCTGACCCACGCGCGGCAGCTCGACCTGCTGAAGCAGGTGCTCGCATGACGGAAAAGCAGAAGCGGTTCCCGCTGCCACTGTCGTCGATCGCAGAAAAGAACAGCTATGGCAAGGCGCCGGCGAGCAAACCGGCCGGCGGCGTCGCCACACCTCAGACGGCAACATCGAATGCCGCACTGCACGCGAAGCGCGCAACGCCTGTACCGCGTGCCGTCGGTCCACTTGAAGCGCCGCGTAAGCCGCTCGCAGCGAGCGCTGCACCGGCTTCCGTGCCGGCCCGCTCGCCGCAGCTAGTATCTGATGCTGTGCGCAAAGCGATGACGGCGCGCGTAGCGAAACAGGGCGTGAAAGATGCCAAGGTACTGGCAGCGATGGAAGCGGTTCCGCGCCATCTGTTTGTCGAACCGGCGTTGTCCAGTCAGGCATACATCGACGCGTCTTTACCGATCGGTTATCACCAGACAATTTCGCAGCCTTACATCGTCGCGCGCATGATCGAAGTGCTGCGTGCCAATGATCGCGGCGGCACGCTTGATCGCGTGCTGGAAATCGGCACGGGTTGCGGCTACCAGGCAGCGGTGCTGTCCCTGGTAGCGAAAGAGGTGTATTCGATCGAGCGCATCAAGGGGCTGCATGAACTTGCTAAGTCCAATCTGCGTCCGATGCGGGTGGCGAACATCCGTTTGCACTATGGAGATGGTATGCTTGGCCTGCCGCAAGTCGCGCCTTTCGACGGCATCATCCTGGCGGCGGCGGGTCTGGAAGTGCCGCAGGCCTTGCTGGATCAGATGGCCGTCGGCGGCCGTTTAGTCGCGCCGGTCGGCGAGCGCCATCAGGTGCTGCAATTGATCGAACGTATCGGCAAGTTCGAGTGGCGCCGTTCGACGCTGGAAGACTGCCATTTTGTCCCGCTGCGTCCCGGCACTGTCGGCTAGAACCATGCAATACCGTAAAGAATTGAATGCAATGACCATGAAAACATTCCGCCTGTCCGCCGTGTTCGTGCTGATTGGCATGCTTGCCGCGTGCGCTTCCACGCATCAACCGGCACCGGTTGCGGAACGCAAGATCAGCGCGCTGCCCGCCAAGACGACGAATGAGAACGCCGGCTATTACACGGTGAAGAAGGGCGATACGCTTTATCGCATCGCGCTGGATCACGGCCAGAGTTATCGCGATCTGGTGACCTGGAATAATCTCGCCGATCCGAACGACATCAAGGTGGACCAGGTGCTGCGCGTGGCGCCGCCCGATGCATCGACCAAGCGCGCAGCCGGCACCGGCGGTACGACGGGCGCACAGGTCGGCGCAGTGGCTACCGCCTCCGGTGTGGAGACACGCGCGTTATCGACGCCGCCGCCGGCCAATGTGCCGAACAAGAGCGCGCCGCATGGCGAAAAGCGTCTTTATTCGGACGCCACCCTGGCCGAAATGCAGAAGTCGGAAGGCGGTATTGCGCCGCCCACCAAGCCGGTGTCCTCGGTCGAGCCGAGCACGACCGAGAAGGACAACGCTGCGGAAGAAACTGTGACATGGACCTGGCCGGCGGAGGGCAAGCTCCTGTCTTCCTTCGATGAGGGGCGCAAGGGCATCGACATCGCTGGCAAATCTGGCCAGCCGGTGCTGGCGGCAGCCCCCGGCAAGGTCATGTATGCAGGTAGCGGTATACGGGGTTACGGGAACTTGGTGATCGTCAAGCACACCAATAATTTGCTGTCGGCCTACGCACACAACAAGACCATCCTCGTGAAGGAAGGACAAAGTGTCGCGAAAGGCCAGAAAATTGCCGAGATGGGCGATTCCGATGCGGATTCGGTCAAGTTGCACTTCGAGATCCGTCAACAGGGCAAACCCGTCGATCCCACGAAATTCCTGCCTAGCCGGTAAATGACAATACATCGCGAGGGAGCGCCTGACGAAGATGAGGATGCGGACGGCTTTGCCGCGGATGCCTCTTTCGACCGCGAAGATGGCGACGAACCAGTTGACCATTCCGGCGCAGTTCTCGAACCGGCGCCGGCCGATGTCCCGGTAGCGGGGATTGCGGAGCTCAAGAAGGTACTCGCAACGGAGCTCTCCACCGATGCTACCCAGCACTACCTGAATCAGATTGGTGCTAAGCCGCTGTTGACGCCGGCAGAAGAAGTCCATTACGCGACGCTCGCCAAGCAGGGTAATTTTGCCGCACGGCAGAAAATGATCGAGCACAATCTGCGGCTGGTGGTTTCGATCGCCAAGCACTACATCAACCGCGGTGTCGTGCTGCTTGATCTGATCGAGGAGGGCAATCTCGGCCTGATTCGCGCAATCGAAAAATTTGAACCCGAGCGCGGCTTCCGCTTTTCTACCTACGCTACCTGGTGGATACGCCAGAGCATCGAGCGCGCCATCATGAACCAGGCGCGCACGGTGCGTTTGCCGGTGCACGTAGTGCGCGAACTGAATCAGACGCTGCGCGCCAAGTTCCATCTGGAAGCGCAGCATCACGACGGCAAAGATGCGACGGCGGAAGATATCGCGCACCTGATCGACCGCAGCGTCGAGGAAGTGCAGGATATTCTGGCCTTGTCCGAACATGCGGCGTCGCTCGATGCACCGCTGGACGGCGATCCGCAGGCAAGTCTGAAGGATTTGCTGCAGGGCGACCAGTCAAACGACCCCGATACGCTAGCGCAGCATCACGAACTGGCCGTACTGGTGCGCGACTGGCTGGAAAAACTGCCGGAAAAGCAGCGTACCGTGATCGTCCGCCGTTTCGGCCTCGACAATGATGATCCGGCTACGCTGGAAGAACTCGCGACCGAAATGCGTGTCACCCGCGAACGCGTGCGTCAGATCCAACAGGAAGCGCTGGCCAAGCTGAAGCGTTCGCTGAATCGCAATGGCGTCGGCAAGGATTCGCTGCTGTAGCAGTGTTGCCCGGCGCGGTTTGCTATCATCGCGCTCTTCGAACGCAAATTTGCGCAATCTTTCGCAACTCTCGCAACCTCTCGACTCAGGCGGACGCCGCGCCGCGCATCATTTCCTATGCAGCACATCATCGAAATCGAATCCCTCGACATGGAGGCGCGTGGCGTCGGCCATCTGCAGAACGAAGACGGCACGCCCGGCAAGGTCATTTTTGTCGAAGGTGCGCTGCCGACCGAACGCGTTTCCTTTTCCAGCTTTCGCAAGAAGCCCAACTGGGAAGCGGCGCATTTAACGGAGCTTCATCGTGAATCGTCGCTGCGGGTCAAGCCGAAGTGCGTGCATTTCGGCGTCTGCGGCGGCTGCTCGATGCAGCATCTTGAGCCAGCAGCGCAGGTCGCGATGAAGCAGCGCATTCTGGAAGACAACCTGAAGCACATCGGCAAGGTGAAGGCGGAAACGATGATGCGGCCGGTGCATGGCCCGACCTGGGGCTATCGCTATCGCGCCCGTATCTCGGTGCGCAATGTGGTGAAGAAGGGCGGCGTGCTGGTTGGTTTTCACGAACGAAAATCGAGTTACGTCAGCGACATGAAGACCTGCCAGATCCTGCCGGCGCACGTGTCAGCGATGTTGGTGCCGCTGCGTCACCTGATTTCTTCGATGTCGATCATCGACCACATGCCGCAGATTGAGCTTGCCGTCGGCGAAGGCGCGAATGGCCGCGTTACGGCGATGGTGCTACGCAATCTGGCGCCGCTGACGTCGGATGATGAAAACAAGCTGCGTGCCTTCGCTACACAATATGGCGTGCAGTGGTGGCTGCAACCGGCCGGCCCGGACAGCGTCCACCCTTTCGATGCGAGCGACGCCGACCTGCATTACCTGCTGCCGGAGTTCGGCATCAAGATGCCCTTCAAGCCGACCGATTTCACGCAGGTCAACCATCAGATCAATCGCGTGCTGGTCGCGCGCGCGTTGCGGCTGCTTGATGTGCAGAAGGACGACCGCGTCGCCGATCTGTTCTGCGGCCTTGGCAATTTCACGCTGCCGATCGCGACGCTGGCGAGAGAAGTGGTGGGCATTGAGGGAAGCGATCGCCTGACCGAGCGCGCGCTCGAAAATGCAAAAGCGAATAGCGTAGCGGAGCACACCAGTTTCTACTGCCGCAACCTGTTCGAAGCGAAGGTCGATGACTTTGTCGCACTCGGAAAGTTTGACCGCATGTTGATCGATCCCCCACGCGAAGGCGCGGCTGCGGTATGTACGGCGCTAATGGCATTGGCAGAAAGTCGTCCCAACTTGTTGCCGCGACGTATCGTCTACGTATCATGCAATCCCGCCACGCTGGCGCGCGACGCGGCAATGCTGGCGCATGGCGGTTACCGGCTCAGCAAGGCAGGCGTTGTCAACATGTTTCCACACACTTCGCACGTCGAATCGATGGCGGTGTTCGACCTGGCCTGACATCCATTGCAGCGATATGAAAAAAGCCGGCGAAAGCCGGCTTTTTTGTCATGGTAGTCGCTCAGTCGCGCTCGCCGCCTAGAATGCCAAGCAGCGACAGCAGGTTGACGAAAATGTTGTAGACATCGAGATAGAGCGCCAGCGTCGCCGTCACGTAATTCGTCTCGCCGCCATTCACGATGCGCTGCACATCGTACAAGATGAAGGCGGAGAAAATGCCGATCGCGATCGCCGAAATCGTCAACTGCAGCGCGGGCAGCTGCAGCCAGATATTTGCGATTGCGGCGACCAGGATCGCGATCACGCCGATCATCAGCCACTTGCCCATGCCGGAGAAATCGCGGCTCGATACGGTGGCGATGCTCGCCATCGTGAACAGGATGGCTGCGGTGCCGCCAAAGGCGATCGAGATCAGCGCCACGCCGTTTGAAAATCCCAGCATGTGGCCGATCAGGCGCGACAGCATCAATCCCATGAAGAAGGTGAAGCCGAGCAGCAGCGCCACGCCCAAGCCCGAATTCTTGGTCTTCTCAATGCCGTAGAAGAATCCGAATGCAATCGCGAGAAAAGCGATCATGCCCATGAAAGGGCTGCCTGCGAAGAATGCGAAGTTGAATTGCACCCCCAGCCATGCGCCGGCCACGGTCGGAATCATCGACAGTGCAAGCAGCCAGTAGGTATTGCGAAGAACCCGGTGGCGGCTTGCCACCATGTCCGTCGTTCTGCCGAAGTTCATCTGATGCAGGTCATTCATATTGCCTCCTGTAAATCCAAGCGCTCTTTCGAGCCGACGACGGAGTATAGGCTATTTGACACCGACAGGTTTGCAAAGAAAGGCCGGCGCATCCGTCTCAACAAGGGTGTTTCATGCTAGAATCAGCGGTTAGCCGAATTCTCATCTTTTTATCTTAACCCTTTCTTTTTATTGGAGTTTTTTCAGATGGCAATCGAACGCACCCTGTCGATTATCAAACCCGACGCAGTGGCAAAAAACGTGATCGGCCAGATTTACTCGCGTTTTGAAAACGCCGGCCTGAAGATCGTTGCTGCACGCATGGCGCAATTGTCGCGTGCTGAAGCCGAAGGTTTCTACGCTGTGCACCGCGAACGTCCGTTCTTCAAGGATCTGGTCGACTTCATGGTGTCGGGCCCGGTCATGATCCAGGTGCTGGAAGGCGAAGGCGCGATTGCCAAGAACCGCGACCTGATGGGCGCTACCGATCCGAAGAAGGCAGAGAAGGGCACGATTCGCGCCGACTTCGCCGATTCGATCGACGCCAACGCGGTGCACGGTTCCGACGCAGCAGAAACCGCGAAGAACGAAATCGCCTATTTCTTCCCGGCGCTGAACGTCTACTCGCGTTAATCAGTACACTGCTCGGTACGCTGCTTCGCGCAGCGGAGCAGGCAACACAGGCAAGACCATGACGACTCTCACCAACCTGCTGGACCTTGATCCTGCGCAACTCGTCGCCTACTGCGCCGAGTTGGGTGAGAAGCCGTTTCGCGCGAAACAGCTGCAGCGCTGGATTCATCAATTCGGCGCGAGCGATTTCGACGCAATGACTGACTTGGCGAAATCGCTGCGCGACAAGCTGAAGACGCGCGCGATGATCGCCGCTCCCGCGATCATTTCCGATCACACCTCGTCCGACGGCACCCGCAAATGGCTGGTCGACGTCGGCAATGGCAATGCGGTCGAAACCGTCTACATTCCCGAAGAAAATCGCGGCACGCTGTGTATCTCGACGCAAGCAGGCTGCGCCGTCAATTGCCGCTTTTGCTCGACCGGCAAACAGGGCTTCAATCGCAATCTGAGCGTGGGCGAGATCATTGGCCAGCTGTGGATGGCGGAATTCGAGTTGCGCCGCACCAAGGGCATCGAACCTGGCCCTAAGGGTGAACGCCAGATCACGAACGTCGTGATGATGGGCATGGGCGAGCCGCTGCTGAACTACGAGCCGACCGTGACTGCGCTGCGCCTGATGCTGGACGATAACGCCTACGGTTTGTCGCGCCGCCGCGTGACCTTGTCGACCAGCGGCGTGGTGCCGATGATCGACAAGCTGTCCCAGGATTGCGCCGTGGCGCTGGCGGTGTCTCTGCATGCGTCGAACGATGCCCTGCGCGATGGCTTGGTGCCGCTGAACAAGAAGTACCCTCTGCATGAGCTGATGGCTGCATGCCGCCGCTATCTCGAATTCGCGCCACGCGACTTCATTACTTTCGAATACTGCATGCTGGATGGCGTCAACGACAGCGATCAGCATGCGCGGGAACTTGTCGCACTGGTGCAGGGCGCGCAGCCAGTGCCGTGCAAGTTCAACCTGATCCCATTCAATCCATTCCCGGAGTCCGGCCTCAAGCGTTCGGGCAATCCGCGCATCAAGGCGTTTGCGCAAGTTCTGATGGATGCCGGCATCGTTACCACGATCCGCAAGACGCGCGGCGACGATATCGATGCCGCCTGCGGTCAGCTGGCAGGTGAGGTCAAGGATCGTACGCGCGTGCAGGAACGCATGAAGAAGATGTCCGAATACCAGGAAAAATTCGGCAAGAATTTCGGTCGTATCGTGGAGATATCAGAATGAAAAAAATGCGTCTGTCAGCGTGGTTGATCGCGTTGTTGATCGGTGCGGGCACGCTGGCCGGTTGCGCGTCGGGCCCGGGCGGCAGAGCGCAGGGTGATGCCACGCTCGACAGTACCAACATGGATCGCACCGATGCGCAGAAGCGCGCCAGTATCCGTCTGCAACTGGCGGTTGGCTATTACCGTCAGGGACAGCTGAACGTCGCGTTGAACGAGGTCAAGCAAGCCTTGCAGGCCGACCCGAACCTGGTTGACGGCTATAGCATGGCGGCGTTGATCTACATGGACATGGGCGATACGCGCGCCGCCGAGGAAAATTTCCGGCGTGCGATGAGCCTTGCACCGAACGATCCGGAGTTGAGCAACAACTACGGCTGGTTCCTGTGCCAGAACGGCCGTGCGCAGGAATCGATCGCTTATTTCAAGGCGGCGGTGCAGAGCAAGACCTACCAGTCTCCCGGCAAGGCCTTGAACAACGCCGGCGTATGCAGCCTGATCTTGAAGGACGAGGCAGCGGCGGAAAAATACTTCACCGAAGCTTTCCGTTACGAGCCGGGCAATCCTTCGGTCAACGTCAATTTGGCCAAGATCTACTATGCGCGCGGCGATTTCGAGCGCGCGCATTTCTATCTCGATCGTGTGATCAAGGATGACGCGGTGACGCCTGAAATTCTCCTGTTCGGCATCAAAGTGGAACGCAAGCGCGGCGACCGTTCGGCTGAGCTGAGCCTGGTGACGCAATTGCGCCGCCGCTATCCGGATTCTGCGGAGTACGCGTCTTATCAGCGTGGAGAGTTTTGATGAACGAAGATACGCCGTTGAACGATGCGACGGATGTTGTACCCGAGGAAGCGGCACAGCAGCCTTCGGAAGTGATCGCGCCGCCGTCCGCTGGTGCGCAGCTGAAGGCTTTGCGTGAATCGCGCGGCTGGTCGATCGAACAGGTGGCAAACCAGTTGAACCTGGCGTCACGCCAGATCGATGCGCTTGAGCGCGACAATTACGCAGCATTGCCTGGCATGGTGATCGTGCGCGGTTTCATTCGTACGTATGCGAAGCTGCTGAATGCCGATGCTGCGCCGATTCTTGCCGCCATCAGAGATGAAAGCGGCACCGCGGCAGAGCCGCCACCGTCGCCGCGTAGCGTCACGTCGGCATCGTTTTCCGAAACGCATCTGAAGGATGACAATGGCCGCGGCTTCCCGTTGAAGAGCGTGATCGCTGTGATCGCCGTACTGGCCGTCGGCGCGGTCGCCGTATTCCAGGGGCAGCGGTTCGGCTGGAAGTCGGAACGTCGTGCGCAGGAAGCAAAGACGAACGAGCTTGCTCCGGTAGCGGTGCAGGAAGCGCCTGCGGCCGCACAGCCGAGGAGCGAGCAGCTTGCGACGTCGTCGCCGGCTGCGAGTACGGAAGTGCCCGCTGCCGCGCAGGCTTCGCAGGCCGATGCGGGAGAAAAAGCTGCGGAGAAGGCGCCTGCGCCTACCTCGGGCAAGAACGTGCTGGCGATCCAGGTGCATCAGGATTCGTGGGTCGAGATTCGTCGCGCGGATAACGACAAGGTCGTGTTTTCAAGTCTGTTGAAAGCAGGGGTGTCCGAATCGATCGAGTTGCCTGCTCCGGTTTTGATGGTGGTCGGCAATGCGGCCGGTGTCGAAGTGACGCTGCGCGGTGCGCCGGTCGATCTGAAGGGCAATGCCAGCAACGTTGCCCGTATCAATCTGAAATAGTTTTTATGTCGTCTTCTTCTCCGATTGCATCAGGCCCTTTGCCGCGTCGTCATAGCCGCACGGCCGTCGTTCGTTATCGCGATCGCGAAGTGCGTATCGGTGGCGATGCGCCGGTCGTCGTGCAATCGATGACGAATACCGACACCGCCGACGTGATCGGCACTGCGATTCAGATCAAGGAACTGGCCCGTGCCGGTTCGGAAATCGTACGCGTGACGGTCAATACGCCGGAGGCGGCCGCTGCGGTTCCAGCGGTCTGCGAGCAGCTCGACAGGATGGGCGTAACGGTGCCGATCGTCGGCGACTTTCACTATAACGGCCACAAGTTGTTGACCGACTTTCCCGAATGCGCGCAGGCGCTGGCGAAGTACCGTATCAATCCGGGCAACGTCGGCCAAGGTAGCAAGCGCGACACGCAGTTCGCGCAGATGATTGAGGTGGCTTGCCGCTACGACAAGCCGGTGCGTATCGGTGTCAACTGGGGCAGCCTGGATCAATCGCTGCTGGCGCGCATCATGGACGAGAACGCGCAACGCGCGACGCCGTGGAGCGCGCAGGCGGTGATGTATGAAGCGCTCGTCACCTCCGCGATCGAGAACGCGCAGCGCGCGGAAGAGGTAGGCTTGCCGGGCGACCGCATCATCCTTTCGTGCAAGGTCTCCGGCGTGCAGGATCTGATCGCGGTGTATCGCGAACTGGCACGCCGTTGCGACTATCCCTTGCATCTTGGCCTGACTGAAGCCGGCATGGGCAGCAAGGGCATCGTTGCCTCCACTGCCGCCTTGTCGGTGCTGCTGCAGGAAGGCATCGGCGATACGATCCGCATTTCGCTGACGCCGGAACCGGGTGGCGACCGTACGAAGGAAGTGGTCGTCGCACAGGAAATTCTGCAGACCATGGGCTTGCGCAAGTTCACGCCAATGGTGATTGCCTGCCCAGGTTGTGGCCGGACTACCTCGACGGTGTTCCAGGAACTGGCTGACGACATCCAGACCTATCTGCGCGATCAGATGCCGGTCTGGAAGAAGGAATATCCGGGCGTCGAGGAAATGAACGTTGCCGTGATGGGCTGCATCGTCAATGGTCCGGGCGAGTCGAAGCATGCCAACATCGGCATTAGCCTGCCAGGCACCGGGGAGTCGCCGGCCGCGCCGGTGTTCGTCGATGGCGAGAAGACGATCACGCTGCGCGGCGAGAATATTGCGCAGGAATTCCAGGCCATCGTGCTGGACTACGTGAAGCGGCGTTACGGCAAACAAGAAAACCTGGCGTAAGAAGCGCCAACCGATTCGGCATCAGCCGTAGAAATCCATGTCAGAAAAGAAAACAGAAAAAATCGTCGGCGTGAAAGGGATGAACGACATTCTTCCCGCCGATGCGCCCCTGTGGGAATTGTTCGAGAACACCGTACATACGGTACTGAAGAGCTATGGATTCCAGCAGATTCGCACGCCGATCGTGGAACCGACCGCGTTGTTTGCACGCGGCCTGGGCGCGGTCACTGACATCGTCGAGAAGGAAATGTATTCCTTCACCGATACGATGAATGGCGATGAGCTGACTTTGCGTCCCGAATGCACAGCCGGCGTGGTGCGTGCGGTGCTGGAACACAACCTGACCTACGACAGCCCGAAGCGCCTGTGGTACGCGGGGCCGATGTTCCGCCACGAGCGCCCGCAGCGCGGCCGTTACCGCCAGTTCCATCAGATCGGTGCCGAGGCGATCGGTTTTGCCGGTCCGGACATCGATGCAGAACTGATCATGATGTGCCAGCGCCTGTGGGACGATCTCGGTCTGCAGGACGTTCGTCTCGAATTGAATTCGATCGGCGATGCTGAAGAGCGCAATCGTCATCGTGCCGATCTGATCGCGTATTTCGAACAGCACAAGGATGTGCTGGATACGGAAGCGCAGAAGCGTCTGTACACGAATCCGTTGCGCATTCTGGATACCAAAAATCCGGCGATGCAGGATCTGGTCAACGCAGCGCCGAAGCTGCTGGATTATCTCGGCGACGAATCGCGTGCGCATTTCGAAGGCGTGCAGAAGATCCTGCGCCACAATGCGATTCCATTCACGATCAATCCGCGCCTGGTGCGCGGCATGGATTACTACAACCGCACGGTGTTCGAGTGGGTGACGGACCAGCTAGGCTCGCAGGGCACGGTGTGCGGCGGCGGCCGCTATGATCCGTTAGTCGAAATGTTCGGCGGCAAGCCGACTCCGGCCTGCGGCTTTGCAATGGGTGTCGAACGTCTGCTGGAATTGATGAAGGCGAGCGGCGAACAGTTCGCGCCCAACCAATGTGACGTCTATATCGTGCATCAGGGCGAAGCAGCGCAGCTGCAGGCATCGGTGGTCGCGGAACGTCTGCGCGACGCTGGCCTTGATGTCATCCTGCATTGTGCGTCGGCGGTCGGCATCGGCAGTTTCAAGTCGCAGATGAAGCGCGCGGACGGCAGCGGCGCCGCCTATGCGGTCATCATCGGCGATGACGAAATCGCGCAGGGCAATGCGGTCGTCAAGGAAATGCGCGCCGCTGGCGAAGGGCAGCAATCCAAAGTGCCGTTCGACGGCATTGCGGATTACCTGGTCGATCAAATGGTCGGCGGCGACGACGACCAAGATCACCAACACGTTCACTATCACCCCTAATCGACAAAGACCATGGCATACGATCACGAAGAACAGGAACAACTGGCGACGCTGAAGGCGTGGTGGCATCAATACGGCAATCTGATCACCTGGGTCTTGATTATCGGACTCGGCGCGTATGCGGCTTGGGCCGGCTGGAATTCCTACCGCAACAAGCAGGTGGGACAAGCCGGCGTGCTGTACGGTGAACTGCAGAACGCGGTGAACGCCCAGGACAAGGACAAGGTGCAGCGCGTGGCGGCCGATATGGAGTCGAAATTCGACGGCACTGTCTATGCGCAAATGACTGCCTTGGTGGCAGCGCGTTATGCATACGAAAGCAAGGATAGCGCAACGGCGAAAGCACAACTGCAGTGGGTGATCGATCACGGCAAGGACGAGGCATACAAGTCGATTGCGAAAGTTCGCCTGGCCGGCATCCTGCTCGATGAAAAAGCCTATGACGACGGCCTGAAGCTGCTGGGCGGTTCCTTCCCCGAGCAATTCGCCGCTATCGTCGACGACCGCAAGGGTGACATCCTGGTCGCGCAAAACAAGCTGGAAGAAGCACGCACCGCTTATCGCAGCGCGCTCGAAAAAACCGAAGAAAAAAGTCCCGGCCGTCAGCTGATCCAGATCAAGCTGGACGCCATTGGCGGCTCGGTTGCGAACGCAGCCTGATTACCGCTTCCCGACATCGTTTAAGCGAAAAGGAAAACGCATGCAGAAGTCCCGGATTGCTGTCAGCACCTTGTGCATCGCCTTGCTCGGCCTTGCTGCCGGATGCTCGTCGCTGAACCCGTTTGCCAAGAAGCCGGATCCGCGCAACAAGCCCGCCGCGCTGGTCGACTTCAAACAAACCTTGCCGGTCAAAGCCGTATGGTCGACCACGGTGGGCAAAGCGGACAAATACGTGTTTACGCCAGTACTGGTCGGCAACGACTTGTACACGGCAGCCGCCAACGGGAACATCACGAAGCTGGATGTGAACACTGGCAACTCCACATGGAAGATTGATGTGGGCATGCCGCTGACGGCAGGTGTCGGCAGTGATGGCGACGTGATCGTGGTCGTCGGTCAGAACGGTGTGATCCTGGCCTTCGACAATCAAGGCAAGCTGCGCTGGAAGGCGCAAGCAAGCAGCGAAGTGCTATCGGCACCCGCGGTGGGGCAGGGCGTGGTCGTGGTTCGCAGTCTCGACAATCGCGTAATCGGCCTCGATGCCGAATCAGGTGCGCGCAAATGGACGCTGCAGCGCAATGCGCCTCCGCTGTCCTTGCGCACGGCACCGGGCATCGCGATCGCGAACGGCTCTGCATACGTAGGATTGGCCGGAGGACGTCTGCTGGCGCTTGCACTGAACAACGGCGGACCGCGATGGGAAGTGCCGGTTGGCGATCCGCGCGGCACGACGGACCTAGAACGCATTGCCGATATTTCCGGAACGCCGGTGGTGGCCGGGCGTGATGTCTGCGCCGTTTCTTATCAAGGTCGTGTCGCTTGCGTCGACGCGGCGACCGGGCAGGGACTGTGGTGGAAAACCTTCTCCAGCAATGTCGGCGTCGGTGTCGATGAACGTGCGGTATATGCGGCGGACGAACACGGCGCACTGAATGCATTCTCGCGCAACGGCGGCACCAGCCTGTGGCGCAACAACCAGCTCGCGAACCGGGAGCTGTCGACACCGATAGCATCGGGTAACACGGTCGCTGTCGGGGACTATCAGGGCTACGTACACTTCTTCGCGAAGCAGGATGGCTTGATGATTGCCCGCGTGGCGACGGACGGTAGCCCGATCCAGGCAACGCCGTTGCTGGCACGCGGCAAGTTTATTTTTCAAACCCAATCAGGAACAGTGGTCGCGCTCGCGACCGAGTAATTATTGAATGAAGCCGGTTATCGCACTTGTCGGTCGACCCAATGTCGGCAAATCCACGCTGTTCAACCGGCTCACACGGTCGCGCGACGCGCTGGTGGCTGATCTGCCGGGGCTGACCCGCGACCGGCATTACGGCGAAGGTCGCGTCGGTGAACGTCCCTTCCTTGTCATCGATACCGGCGGCTTCGAGCCGGTGGCCAAGGAAGGCATCATGCACGAGATGGCCAAGCAAACCAAACAGGCGGTAGCCGAAGCCGACATCGTGGTGTTCATCGTTGATGGACGGCAGGGACTGACGCCGCATGACAAGACCATCACCGATTTCCTGCGCAAGTCGGGCCGTCCGGTCATGCTTGTGGTCAACAAGGCCGAGGGCATGAAGTACACCTCGGTCACGGCCGATTTCTATGAACTCGGCATGGGCGATCCTTATGTGATTTCGGCTGCACACGGCGACGGCGTCGCCGATCTCGTCGAGGAGGCGCTGAATATCGCGCTGGCGCAGCGCACGCCGGAAGACGAATTGCCGGAGCAAACCGGCAAACATATCAAGCTGGCGATCGTCGGCCGCCCGAACGTGGGCAAGTCGACGTTGGTGAACACGCTGCTCGGCGAGGAACGCGTGATTGCCTTCGACATGCCGGGTACTACGCGCGATTCGATCGAGATCGCCTTCGAGCGCGAGGGACGGCACTACACGCTGATCGATACCGCCGGCATCCGCCGCCGCGGCAAGGTGTTCGAAGCGATCGAAAAATTTTCGGTCGTGAAGACGCTACAATCGATTTCGGAAGCGAACGTCGTGCTGCTGCTGCTCGATGCGCAACAGGATATTTCCGAGCAGGATGCGCATATCGCCGGCTTCATCCTGGAGTCCGGCCGCGCGCTCGTGATCGGCGTGAACAAGTGGGATGGTTTGACCAGCGACCAGCGCGATGAGATCAAGATTGATCTGGAGCGCAAGCTGAACTTTCTGTCCTTCGCCAAGACGCACTTCATCTCTGCGTTGAACGGCACCGGCATCGGGCCGATGATGAAGTCGGTCGATGCTGCCTATGCGGCGGCGATGTGCAACCTGTCGACGCCGAAGCTGACCCGTGCATTGATCGAAGCGGTCGAGCATCAGCAGCCTCGCCGCAAGGGTTCGATCCGTCCCAAATTGCGCTACGCCCATCAGGGCGGGATGAATCCTCCGGTCGTCGTCATCCACGGCAATGCACTCGAAGCGATCGACGCGAACTACAAGCGCTTTCTCGAGAAACACTTCCGCGAAACTTTTTCTCTGGTCGGGACTCCACTACGTATCGAGTTACGATCGGGCAAAAACCCCTTTGTCCGGTCCGAAAAGTAGCGAAATTGGGCGAAAATATTTGAAATCGATTACAGTGCCGTATAGGGAGGCTCTTGAAAAAAAGCAAGACGCCTCAAACTCCGATCACAACTACACAATGGAGCTGTCATGACCAACAAAGGGCAACTTTTACAAGACCCGTTCCTCAACGCCCTGCGCAAGGAACACGTTCCCGTATCCATTTATCTCGTCAACGGCATCAAGCTCCAGGGACATATCGAATCCTTCGACCAATATGTAGTTTTGCTGCGCAATACTGTGACGCAAATGGTATACAAGCACGCAATTTCCACCGTTGTCCCGGCACGTGCCGTGAATCTGAATCTTGAATCTGCAGCTGAATAAGACCTTCGTCGCCCCTGGCGTGGTGGCGCGTTAGCATGCGCGCGATACTGGTAGGTGTTGATTTCGGCAAGGGCGATTTCACTGCAAGCCTGGAAGAACTTTCCCTTCTTACTCGATCGGCGGGAGCAGAACCCGTAGTTACCATCGTCGGCCGGCGTGCCAGTCCGGATGCCGCACTATTCGTTGGCTCCGGCAAGGCCGATGAAATCGCGCATGCGGTCAGTGATCAGCAGATCGATGTCGTCATTTTCAACCATGCCTTGTCGCCGGCGCAGCAGCGCAATCTGGAACGCCATTTGAAGGTGCGCGTGCTTGATCGTACCAGCCTCATTCTCGACATCTTTGCACAACGTGCGCAGAGCCACGTCGGCAAGGTGCAAGTCGAACTTGCGCAGCTGCAGCATCTCTCCACACGCCTGGTGCGCGGCTGGACTCACTTGGAACGTCAGAAGGGCGGTATCGGCCTTCGCGGTCCCGGCGAGACGCAGCTTGAAACGGACCGTCGCCTGCTCGGCGAACGCGTGAAGATGCTGCGCGCCAAGCTCGACAAGCTGCAGAAGCAGCATGCGACGCAGCGCCGCGCCCGCGGCCGCAACAATGCCTTTTCGGTTTCTTTAGTCGGCTATACCAATGCCGGCAAGTCGACCTTGTTCAACGCCATCGCTAAGACACGAGTGCTGGCGGCTAACCAGTTGTTTGCCACGCTTGATACGACTTCGCGACGCGTGTATTTGCCCGAAGTCGGTAACGTGGTGATTTCGGATACCGTTGGTTTCATCCGCGAACTGCCGCACCAACTAGTGGCAGCTTTCCGCGCCACACTGGAAGAGACGGTGCACGCCGATCTGCTGCTGCACGTGGTCGACGGCGCCAGTCCGGTGCGCATGGAGCAGATCGAGCAGGTGAACATGGTCTTGCAAGAGATCGGCGCTGATCACATTCCGCAGATTTTCGTGTGGAACAAGATCGATGCGGCGGGTCTTGAGCCCGCTTTGGAACGTGATGAATATGATAAAATTCGTCGGGTTTTTATCAGCGCCCAGACCGGAGACGGCTTGAACTTATTGCGCCAAGCCATCGCTGAAAGCGCGAAAGAGCACATGGCCGGTCTTGCGGATGCTGTACTTGTTGCGCCTGACGATGTGAACGTATAACGAATGCGCCGCATTCCACTCTAATACTTTTAAGCGGACCGCGACAGAATGCTCTTTACCCTATTCAAGAAGATTGGCGTGAAGTTTTCGCTGAATGACCCGCGCTGGGGGCGTGGCTCGCAAGACAACAACAAGAATCAGGATGGCAAGCGTCCGACCGAAGGGCCGCCGGATCTCGATCAGCTATGGCGGGATTTCAACCAGCGCCTGAGCAATCTATTCGGCAATCGGCGCGGTGGCGGCAGCAGCGGTGGTGATGGCGGCGGTTCCGGTTTCATTCCCGATGCGCGCGGCGCAGGCATCGGTGCTGCGGTCATCGCAGGCATCGTTCTCGTGCTATGGCTGTTCAGCGGCTTCTTCATCGTGCAGGAAGGTCAGACCGGCGTGGTCTTGACCTTCGGTAAGTACAGCCACAACGCGGGGCCCGGCTTCAACTGGCGCTGGCCCAAGCCGATCCAGAGCGACGAGATTGTCAATATGTCGCAGATTCGGACCGTGGAAGTCGGCTATCGTAATTCCTTCCGTAACAAGCAGCAGCAGGAATCGCTGATGCTGACCGAAGACGAGAATATCGTCGATATCCAGTTTGCCGTGCAGTACACGCTGAAGAATGCATCCGACTGGATCTTCAACAACCGCGATCCGGACGATGTCGTCAAGCAAGTCGCCGAGACCGCGATACGCGAAGTTGTAGGCCACAGCAAGATGGATTACGTGCTGTATGAAGGGCGCGAGAAGGTCGCGCTCGACACCAGCCAGCTGATGCAGAAGATGCTGGACCAGTACAAGGCCGGTGTGCAGATCACCAATGTGACGATGCTGGCAGTGCAGCCGCCCGAGCAGGTGCAGGCGTCGTTCGACGATGCGGTCAAGGCTGGCCAGGATCGGGAACGCCAGAAGAACGAAGGCCAGGCATATGCAAACAACGTGATTCCGCGCGCACGTGGCGCCGCTTCGCGCCTGATCGAGGAATCGGAAGCCTATCGCTCCAGCGTGATTGCAAATGCAGAAGGCGAAGCGGCTCGCTTCAAGCAGATTCTTACCGAATATCAGAAGGCGCCAGGCGTCACGCGCGACCGCATGTATCTGGAAGCGATGCAGCAAATTTTCTCCAGCACGACCAAGGTCATGGTGGATTCCCGCAACAACAGCAACTTGATCTATCTGCCCTTGGATAAACTGATTTCGCAAACCGGTCAGACGCCGGTTGTTGCCGGCGACGGCGCAGCAGCACGCTCGCCTGCATCCAACGCAGCGGCCACACCGGCGCCGGCGCCGGATCCCGTGCCGCTGGAAGAGCAGGTGCAGCGCTCGCGCGACAGTCGTGATCCGCGCGAAGCGCGTGATCGGGAGGGTCGATAATGAATCGCCTGATCTCCTGGCTGATCGGCCTTGTCGTTGCCATTGCGCTGCTGACTTCGTGCATATTTGTCGTTGACCAGCGCCAGTATGCGATCGTGTTTGCGCTCGGTGAAGTGAAGTCCGTCATCAACGAACCCGGTCTCCATTTCAAGTTGCCGCCACCATTCCAGAACGTGGTGTTTCTCGACAAGCGCATCATGACGCTTGATACGCCGGATGCCGATCGTTTCATCACGGCCGAGAAGAAGAACATCCTGGTCGATGCTTTCGTCAAATGGCGCATCGTCGATCCGCGCCTCTATTTCATCAGCTTCGGCGGCGACGAGCGCAATGCGCAAAACCGCATGGCGCAGATCGTCAAGGCCTCGCTGAACGAGGAAATCACCAAGCGCACCGTGCGTGAAGTGATCTCTGGCGAGCGCGGAAAGGTGATGGAAGGCATCCAGAAGAAAGTGTCGGAAGAGGCCAAGCAGATCGGTGTTCAGATCGTCGACGTGCGCTTGAAGCGCGTCGATTACGTCGATCAGATTAACAGTTCGGTATTCGATCGGATGAAGTCCGAACGCTCGCGCGTGGCGAATGAATTGCGCTCGACCGGCGCAGCGGAATCCGAGAAGATTCGTGCGGATGCCGACCGCCAGCGCACCGTGATTCTGGCGGAAGCCTATCGCGATGCTGAAAAGATCCGTGGTGAAGGCGATGCGAAGGCTTCCCAGATTTATGCGCAGGCATTCGGTCAGAATCCGGACTTCTTCAAGTTTTATCGGAGCCTGGAAGCCTATCGCGCCAGCTTCAAGACGCGTAGCGATGTGTTGGTGGTTGATCCGAACACGGAATTCTTCAAGTATTTCAAGAGCCCTGGCAATGCCGGGGCAGCCCCGAGGAAGTGAGTTCGGGGCGAAAAATCGCATTTTCACCGCATTGGCGACGGCATGATCCTCGCTGATGCGGGTGGTGATGCGGTATCATAGACAGCTTTCCGAATATGCTTCATCCGCACGACCTGGCAGTCGTGCGCTTTTCCTTTTCTGACCACTTTGTTCCCCGCCATGCCCAATTGGCTGCTGCCTGAAAACATTGCCGATGTTCTGCCGTCCGAGGCGCGCAAGATTGAAGAGCTGCGTCGCGGCATCATCGACAACTTCCGCCTGTACGGCTACGAGCTCGTCATGCCGCCCATGCTGGAATACCTGGATTCGCTGCTGGCAGCGACCGGGCAGGACATGAATTTGCGCACCTTCAAGCTGGTCGACCAGCTATCGGGCCGCACGCTTGGCCTTCGTGCCGACATGACGACGCAGGTGGCGCGTATCGATGCGCACCTGCTGAATCGCGAATCGGTTACGCGCCTGTGCTATTCGGGCAGCGTGCTGCTGACGAGGCCCAATGGCTTGCATGCCACGCGCGAACCCTTGCAGATCGGAGCAGAGATCTATGGCCATGCTGGTCTCGAAGCAGACGCAGAAGTCCAGGAACTAGCACTGGCTTCGCTGGCACTGGCCGGTTTCACGCACGTGCGCCTGGATTTGTGCCACGTCGGTGTGCTGCGCGCTTTGCTTGAAAACGATGCAGCGGCGCGCCGCGACGAGGCGGTGCTGTATGCGGCACTGCGCGCAAAGGACGTGCCGACGCTGACCGACATAACGAAGGACTACGCGCAGGAGACACGGCGCGCCTTGCTCGCCTTGCCGCATCTGTATGGCGACGCCTCGATCATCGAACGCGCTCGCAGGGAGTTGCCCAAGCAGCCAGGCATCGTCAAGGCGCTGGATGAACTGGCTGCACTAATCAAACTGGCTTGCAATGCGAACGTTACGGTCGATCTTGCCGATCTTGGTGGTTACCAATACGAGAGCGGCGTGATGTTTGCCGTCTACGTGCCTGGCCTGCCGAATGCGGTAGCGCGTGGCGGCCGCTACGATCACGTCGGCGAAGCCTTTGGTCGCGCACGTCCTGCCACCGGATTTTCGATGGACTTACGCGAGCTTGCGCGACTCTTGCCGATGGCGGAACGCAAGCGTTCCATTCGTGCACCATGGGCGCAGGACGAAGCATTGCGTCAGGCGATTGCTTCCTTGCGTACGGCCGGCGAAGTAGTGATACAAAGTCTGCCCGGCCACGACAACGATCAGGATGAGTTCGACTGCGATCGCGCACTCGTACTCGAAAACGGACACTGGATTATCAAAAAATTGGGTTAAGTGATGTCAACAAAAATGGGAAAAAACGTCGTCGTAGTCGGTACGCAATGGGGCGATGAAGGCAAGGGCAAGATCGTCGATTGGCTGACCGATCACTCGCAAGGTGTGGTGCGTTTTCAGGGCGGCCACAATGCAGGCCACACGCTGGTCATCGGTGGTCACAAGACGGCGTTGCAGCTGATCCCTTCCGGCATCATGCGCGCTGGCGTTGCATGCTACATCGGCAACGGCGTCGTGCTGTCGGTGCCTGATTTGCTACGCGAAATCGACAAGCTGCAAGCGATCGGCGTCGAAGTGCCGTCGCGCCTGAAGATTTCCGAAGCCTGCCCGATCATCTTGCCGTACCACGTGTCGCTGGACGTCGCGCGCGAAGCCGCACGCGGCGATGCCAAGATCGGCACGACCGGCAAGGGCATTGGTCCCGCTTATGAAGACAAGGTGGCGCGCCGCGCGATTCGCGTCGCCGATCTGCTCAACGAAAAACGTTTCGCCGAAAAGCTTCGCGAGAATCTTGATTATCACAACTTCGTGCTGACGCATTATCTGAAAGTGCCGGCGATCGATTACCAGAAGACGCTGGACGATGCGCTGGCAGATGTGCCGCGCCTTGCGCCGATGGTCGGCGACGTATCGAGCGCTTTGTACGCAGCGTGCGAACAGGGCGGCAATCTGCTGTTTGAAGGTGCGCAGGGCAGCCTGCTGGACGTTGACCACGGTACCTATCCCTACGTCACCTCCAGCAATTGCGTGGCCGGCAATGCGGCAACGGGTTCGGGCGTCGGCCCAGGCATGCTGCACTACATCCTCGGCATCACGAAGGCTTACACCACGCGCGTCGGGTCCGGTCCGTTCCCGTCGGAGTTGCCGACCGATGCGGGCATCGGTAAGCATCTGGCGACGGTCGGCCACGAATTCGGCACGGTGACGGGCCGCCCACGTCGTTGCGGTTGGTTCGATGCCGCACTGATGAAGCGTTCGGTGCAGATCAATGGCGTTAGCGGCATCTGCCTGACCAAAC
>DATAHI010000178.1:0-8659 GCA_036263255.1 Oxalicibacterium sp.
GACGATTGCGGGCGTGCTGCTCGGCTGGCTCGCCAAGCCGATGTTCAAGGCCGGCCCGATGATCTTCGAATCGGGCGTGCAGACCGCTTTCCGCTTCAACTCCTACATCGCGCTCGCGGCGGCCAGCCGGCTCGATGCGACACAAGCAGCGACAATGGCGTTGATCATCGGCTTCGCAGTACCGCTGACCAACATGGCCTCTGTGCACGCGTTGGTCAAACAAAACGGCGGTCTATTGCGCGAATTGCTGAAGAACCCGCTGCTGCTGGCAACGCTGGCCGGCGTCGGCTTCAATCTGCTCGGGCTGCATCTGCCAGAGGTGGCCAGCGTGATCCTGTCGCGCCTGGGCAATGCGTCGCTCGCGCTTGGCCTGATCGCTGTCGGCGCGGGTCTGCGCCTGACTGGCTTGCATGCGTCCAAAGGCATTGCCGCCTACTTCATGTTCGTCAAGCTGATTGCCGTACCGGCGGTTGCGTATGGTCTCGGCCGCTGGCTGGCATTGCCGCACGCGCAGCTGCAACTCGTCGTGTTGTTCGCGGCATTGCCGACCGCATCCAGCGCTTACGTGCTGGCAGTACGCATGGGCGGTAATGGACCGCTGGTGGCATTTCTGATTTCCGCCGGCACGCTGATCTCGATGCTGACGCTGCCGCTGTGGCTGGCACTGGTCGGTTGAGCGCTGCACGATCGGCTCGTACAATACGCGAGCGCAATGCTGCGCAACCAGAGAATTGACGAGCCATGCCCCCCATCACACTTCATCTGCATGACGAAGCCGGCACGCTTGCGCTCGGCGGCGCGCTCGCGCATGCGCTGACGCCGGGGCTGGCAATCTACCTTCACGGCGATCTCGGTGCCGGCAAGACTGCGTTGACCCGCGCGATGCTGCACGCGCTCGGCCATCAGGGTCATGTAAAGAGCCCGACCTACACGCTGGCAGAACCTTATACCGTCGCGCTTGGCGGAAAATCCGTCTCCCTCGTCCACTTCGATCTGTATCGGATGACGAGCCCCGAGGAATTTCTGGATGCCGGTTTTCGCGATCACTTCAATCATCAGTCAATCTGCGTGATCGAATGGCCGGAAAAGGCGGAAGCCATCTTGCCGCCGCCCGACATCGGTATCACGCTCTCTGTCGCAGGCATGGGGCGTGATGTAAAATTGCTCGCGTTGTCCGACCAGGGTGCTGCATGTCTGAATCGTCTAAAGTTCGCTCCAAACCTGTAAATCCCAAGGTTCGCCGCACGGTGCTGAAAGCTGGCGGCACGCTGCTCCTCTCCCTCGTCGCTCCCTTTCCGGCCATGGCCGCGCAAATTCTTGGCGTGCGCGTCTGGCCCGCCGATGATTACACCCGCGTCACACTGGAAAACGATGCGGACCTGAAGGCCACGCATTTCCTGATCAAGAATCCGGACCGTCTGGTGGTCGATGTCGAAGGCATTGACCTGAATCCGACGCTGAAAAGCCTGGTCGCAAAAATTCAGCCGAACGACCCTTACATCAAGCAGGTGCGCGTCGGGCAGAACAAGCCGAATGTCGTCCGTCTGGTGTTCGACTTGAAGGAAGAAGTCAATCCGCAGGTCTTCGCGTTGAAGCCGGTCGGCGAATACAAGTACCGGCTGGTGTTCGACCTCTATCCGGTCAATCCGCCGGACCCGATCGCGGCCCTGATCGAAAAAGGCCAATGGTCGGCGGAAGCGCCGGACAACAACATGCCGCCGCCGGTGGCAGAAGTGAAGCCGCCGTACGCGGAACCGAAAGTCGATCGTCCGCCGCAAGTGACGCGCATGCTGACCATCGCGCTCGATCCAGGCCATGGCGGCGAAGATCCGGGCGCCACCGGCGCCGGTGGCAGTCACGAAAAGAATGTGGTGCTCTCGATTGCCAAGCGTCTGAAGGCCAAGCTCGAACAGCAGCCCAACATGCGCGTGATGCTCACGCGCGACGCCGACTATTTCGTGCCGCTGAACGTGCGGGTGCAAAAAGCGCGCAAGGTACAGGCCGATCTGTTCGTCTCCGTGCATGCAGATGCATTTGTGCAACCGACGGCGAACGGTTCCTCGGTCTTCGTGTTGTCCGAAAAAGGTGCCAGCTCGACGGCGGCACGCTGGCTGGCCAACAAGGAAAATGCGGCCGACCTAATCGGCGGCACCAATGTGAAGAACCACGATACGCAACTGGCCAGCGTGCTGCTCGATCTGTCGACCACCGCGCAGATCAACGACAGCATGAAGTTGGGCAACGCCGTCCTGCGTGAGATCGGCGGCATCAACCGCCTGCACAAGGGTGCAGTCGAACGCGCCGGATTTGCGGTGCTGAAGGCGCCGGATATTCCCAGCATCCTGATCGAGACGGCTTTCATCTCGAATCCGGAAGAGGAAAAGAAGCTGAACGACGATGCGTACCAGGACCGCATGGCGGACGCCATTACGCAGGGCATCAAGAATTATTTCGCGAAAAATCCGCCGCTAGCCAAAAGCCGAATGACCTGATGCGGCTTTGCGCCGCATCCGTCTACAGTGTCAGCTCTGTTTTCTTGACAGGCGCTTGCCGATCTTCCACAAGCCGCCGAGCGCCACAGGAATAATTGCCGCACCAACACCGACCAGCACGATGGTATTCAGATGGTCGCGAATCAATGGCATGTCGCCGAATAAATAGCCCGCCACCAGCAGCAAGCCTATCCACAGGATCGCGCCCGCACAGTTGAAGAACTGGAATTTCGCGAAACTCATGCGTGACACGCCGGCGACGAAAGGCGCAAAGGTGCGCACCACTGGCACAAAACGCGCGAGCACCAGCGTCTTGCCGCCGTGGTTCTCATAGAATGCATGCGTGCGCTGCAACGCATTTCGATCCAGCCAGCGATAGTCGCGCGTGTACACCTTGTCGCCGAGCAGATGACCGACGCCGTAGTTGACGGTGTTTCCCAGAACGGCAGCAACGAACAGCAGGAACAGCAGCAAGCCGAGATGCATGCTGCCGGCCGCGCAGAACGCGCCAGCGATGAAGAGCAGGGTGTCGCCTGGCAGAAAAGGCAGCACGACGAGACCAGTCTCGGAGAAGATGATTGCGAACAGTACGGCGTAAATTAGCGTGCCGTATTGCGCAATGAATAAGCCCATATATTTGTCGACATGCAAGATCATGTCGAAGAACTGCATCAGATCCATATTTTTCCTTGGTAGTGCCGCAAGATCATACACCACGCTTACTTAGCCGATCTGCGTAAAAACCGAGGAATCGGCGCGGTACGCGCTATCACCGCAATCGCGAACGTTATAATCCTGGGATGAACGCCCCTCACGATCCGACTTCCGTCAGGCTTGATGCCGCGAGCCCGCATGCCGCTCGTCCGATTCGGCCGCTGTCGGATCAGTTGATCTCGCAGATCGCCGCCGGCGAAGTCGTCGAACGCCCTTCCGCTGTCGTCAAGGAGCTGCTGGAAAACGCGCTCGATGCCGGCGCGACGACAATCCAGGTAAGGCTGGAACAAGGCGGGGTGAAACGCATTGCCATCGTCGACAACGGCCGCGGCATTCCGGCCGATCAGTTGCCATTGGCTCTCGCACGGCATGCAACGTCCAAGATCACTTCGCTGACCGAGTTGGAAAACGTGATCACGCTCGGCTTTCGCGGCGAGGCGCTGGCCTCGATCGCTTCGGTCGCCCAGCTGACCCTGACCTCGCGCACCGCAGATGCGGATCATGCGTGGGAAATCAGCTGCCGTCACACTGCAACTGGTCAGGTTGACCACGTCGTTTCCCCCTCGTCCGGCTCGACCGGCACAACCGTCGACGTACAGGACCTGTATTTCAACACGCCGGCACGCCGCAAGTTCCTGAAAACCGAACAGACCGAATTCGGCCATTGCGCCGAGATCGTGCGCCGCATCGCGCTGTCGCGCCCCGACGTCGCCTTTTCACTGTCGCACAACGGCAAGACGGTCGATCACTGGAGCGTCAATGACGTCGACCGGCGCAGCGCGCAGATTCTCGGCACCGAATTCGCCGGCGCGCGCCTGCCGCTGGACGAGCAATCCGGTGTGCTGCATCTGCACGGCTACATCGGGTTGCCGACTGCGTCGAAGGCGCGCGCCGATGGGCAGTACTTTTACGTGAACGGCCGCTTCGTGCGAGACAAGCTGTTGACGCATGCCGTGCGCTCGGCCTATGAGGATGTGCTGCACGGTGACCGTTATCCGTCCTACGTGCTGCGCCTGGATCTGGATCCAGCGCTGGTGGACGTCAACGTGCATCCCTCCAAGGTCGAAGTGCGTTTCCGCGACAGCCGGGCGGTGCACCAGTTTGTCTTCCATGCCGTCACGCGCGCACTCGCGCAGACGTCAGCGACTGCGTTCGGCGCGGCACCCGCGCCAACGCCTGCCTCCAATTCAGTGCTGCCGTGGCTGCGCGAACAGCAACAGGCATCGTTTGCTTCGCAATTCCAGTCCGGCTTTGGCGTGGCACAAACGACCGAAAATTACGGCGCACTATTCTCATCGGACGCGCCAGCTTCCAGCGAGCTTGCCGGACGTTGGGATACGGCAGCAAGCCCGGCTTTGTTACCTCCGCAGGAATTGCCCGCCGATGAATTTCCGCTCGGCTTTGCGCTGGCGCAATTGCACGGCATCTTCGTGCTTGCGCAAAACGCGAAAGGCCTGGTGTTGGTCGACATGCACGCCGCGCACGAGCGCATTCTGTACGAGCAGTTGAAGAACGCGCTCGACACCGACGCGATGCAAGTGCAGCCGCTGTTGATTCCGATCACTTTCTATGCCGACGGTGTGGAGGTCGGCACCGCCGAAGAGAATCAGGACATTCTGCGCGCGCTCGGCTTCGACATCACTGCGCTGTCGCCGACCACACTGGCAGTACGCGCGATTCCAGCGCTGCTGAAAAACGCAGATGCACAGTCGCTGGCGCGCGATGTGCTGCGCGACGTACGCGAATTCGGCGGCTCGCGCGTGCTGGTCGAACGCCGCAACGAAATGCTCGGCACACTGGCTTGCCATACCGCCGTACGCGCTAATCGTACGTTGACGATTCCGGAAATGAATGCGCTGCTGCGCCAGATGGAAGCGACCGAGCGCGCCGACCAGTGCAATCATGGTCGGCCGACCTGGGTGCAGCTCGGTCTGTCCGATCTGGACAAGCTGTTCCAGCGCGGCCAGTAACTGCAGCGACATGGCCGCATCCCGCAAGCCGCTCGCTGTGGCGATCATGGGCCCGACTGCCTCGGGCAAGACCGCCGCCGCGCTCGAAATCGCACGGCACATCCCGTCCGAAATCATCTCCGTCGATTCCGCGCTCGTCTATCGCGGCATGGATATCGGCACCGCCAAGCCGACTGCAACAGAGCGCGCGAGCGCACCGCATCACTTGATCGACATCCTTGATCCGCTCGAAGCCTATTCGGTCATGCAATTTCGCGAGGATGCGATCCGCCTGGTCGGCGAGATTGCGGCGCGCGGCAAACTGGCCCTGCTGGTCGGCGGGACGATGCTTTACTTCAAAGGCTTGAAAGACGGCCTGGACGAATTGCCACAGGCCGATGCCGCCATCCGCGCTGCTCTCGATGCGGAGGAGGCGCAGCACGGCACTCCCGCCATGCATGCGCAGCTCGCGCGCATCGATCCCGCTACCGCCGCGAGGCTAAAACCGAACGACTCTCAACGCATTCAGCGCGCGCTGGAAATCTACATGCTGACCGGTCAACCCATGTCGACTCTGCTTGCCAAGGCGCCAAAGTCGGATTTGCCTTTCGATGTACTGCCGATCGCGCTGGAGCCATCGGATCGCATCGTACTGCATGCACGCATCGCCGCCCGTTTCGATGCAATGCTGCAGAACGACGGATTGATCGCAGAGGTGGAAGCGCTGCGTGCGCGTGGCGATCTGCATCTCGGGCTGCCGTCGATGCGTTGCGTCGGCTATCGTCAAACCTGGGAATACCTCGATGGCAATTACAGTTTCGAGGAACTGCGGGAGCGCGGGATCGCAGCCACGCGGCAATTGGCAAAACGGCAGTTGACCTGGCTGCGCAGCATGCCGGAACGCCGTATCATCGACTGCCTGGCCCCGACCGCTACGCAGCAAATCCACGCGCTGGTCGATCGCGAGCGAGGATAACCGCTGTCCGGGCTAGGCCCACGTGTTGACAGTACCGGGCAAAAACGCGATAATTTCCGGCTTCTTGGTGATATAGCTCAGTTGGTTAGAGCACAGCACTCATAATGCTGGGGTCGGTGGTTCAAGTCCACCTATCACCACCATGAACATGTCCCGCACAATTTCGGGACACCCTAAAACCCGCGTCAAGCCTAGTGCTCACGCGGGTTTTTTGTTTTTCCAACATTCGTTGTGTTGCTTAGGTCGCTTTGTATATGGCGCAGAAAAGCGTTAATGACCACTTCGTTTCGCTTTAAAAATACGCATTGTCCAAGCCGCTTAGACGTTAACAGGTCGGCCACCTGCAATATTGCAATGTGTGCCGAGACCGTCGATTGCGACCTACCGGCAAGCTTGTTCAACGTCGTCACGCATACCCCAAAGTGGAACGGATAATCCTGCTGCACAAAATATTCTTCTGGGGCCTTGAGCCACCCTAGTATCTGCCGCCGTAGGGGGCTTGCAAGGGCTTTATATATGACATCGGGTTTCATATCATCTACATTTAGCTGCAAAACCAAAATGAGGCGCTATGCCATATGCGTTGCATAGCGCGTTCATTTAAGTGACGTATCAAACTTGCCCCATACCGCCGTCTACGCTCAGTTCGATACCCGCCACAAAACTGCTATCGTCCGATGCAAGGAAAAGCGCGGCAGCTGCGACTTCTTCCGGACGACCCATGCGAGCAAGAGGGATGACGGACGCAAAGAATGCCCGGATTTCATCAGCCGCTTCCTTGGTATCCGCTTGGCTATCAATAATCGGGGTATCAATTGGGCCCGGACTGACAATATTGACTCGGATACCGCGATCCTTGAATTCTTTGGTCCAAGTACGCGCATAAGAACGCGATGCGGCTTTTGTTGCGCTATATGTCGTGTATCCAGGCAACCCCATGTTTCCCGCGATCGAGCTGATCAAGACGATTGAACCGCCATTGGTCATCAGAGGCAAAGCCTTTTGCGCAGTAAACAACGTGGCACGTGCGTTCAGATCGAATGTGCGATCGAAATGCTCTTCTGTTACATCTTCAAATGCTACCGGCTCTACCAATCCGGAGTTGGCAACAAGGATATCGAGTCTTCCTTTTTCCCGACGAACCGTCTCGTACAGACGGTCTAAATCGGCTGTTACCGTAGCGTCACCCTGTACGGTTGTAATGTTCTTGCCAATCAGTGCCTTTGCCTTGTCGAGTTCGGATTGACGGCGTCCCGTGATAAAGACATATGCGCCTTCTTCGACGAAGCGCTTTGCCGTGGCCAAGCCGATGCCGCTGCTGCCGCCAGTAACCACTGCAACTTTTCCAGTTAACTTAGACATATATAATCCTTTGATGGTTAGTTCGAAGATCACAATTGATGTTCGAGTGAACAAACTATAGGGACCATGTGCGTCGAGTTGTAGTGGCGAGCAATGCATAGAACCTATGCTGAAACGGCATACCGGCAGGACGCCAAGCTGACTGGCATAGAAATCTTCAGAGCTTGATAAGGTCTCTAAATGGATCGAATTGACGTAATGCGGTTGTTTGTCCGCGTAGCAGACTCCGGCAGCTTTTCGAAGGCTGCCGGAGCGCTGTCGATAGGCCAGCCGACGGTAAGCAAACTAATTGCGGCCCTAGAGACACGACTTGGTGCCCAGCTTTTTCGCCGCACCTCCCGGGGTCTCAGTCTGACCGACGCCGGGCAGGATTATTACGAATCTTCGGTTCAACTTCTTGAAAATTTCGAGATAGCTGAATCGAGGATTGGTAAAGCGCAGCTTGCCCCCTCAGGCGTTGTGCGGGTTGCGTTATCAGCTGCGATTGGGCGGATGTATCTGGTCCCGCGTTTGCCGGCGTTTTTCGCGCACTATCCCGAGGTAAAAATAGACCTGAACGTCTCCGAACGGCACATCAATCTGGTCGAAGAAGGGATTGATATCGCGATCCGGGTCGGCAATTTGAATGACTCAACACTTGTGAGCCGTCGAATTGGTACAGCCACCTTTGCAACGGTTGCTTCGCGGGCTTACTTGGAAAAGTACGGCGTGCCAGAAAAGCCGTCGGACCTTGAGCATCATCAATGCCTTACATATTTGTTCAACGGCGCACCCCGCCCTTGGTTGTTCAATGATTCAGCTGGAACCTTCCCCTTCGTTCCCAAAGGCCCCGTTCGAACAAACGATTTTGAGAACATTAGAGCGGCGGTTTTGTCAGGCTTAGGTATTGCACATAACGGAAGTTTGTTTTTTCAGCAGGAGGTTAAATCGGGCGAGATTGTTCAGTTGCTCAAAGACTTCGCTCCCGCCCCACTACCTATCCATGTTGTATGGGCTGGTTCCCGCAGGCTTCCAAGTAAAGTCAGGGTACTTATCGAATTTCTGGCAGAAGTCTTTGCTGATATTGAGGCGCCTAAATAGAACGTCACGTTCCGTAACAAGCCATCCTCCCGTTTATTGCTATGTCAATTTGGCATAGATCTTATTCAGAGTAACTTCTACCAAAC
>DATAHI010000179.1:0-10751 GCA_036263255.1 Oxalicibacterium sp.
TCTGCCGATGGCAGCACCAGCGGATTGCACATGATGAGCACCGTCGGCCTCACTTCGCCGGTAGGAAAGGCGTGCGTGCGGCGTGCCGGGCCGCGCGTAATCTGCATATAGGCAGACTGGTCTTCCTGAGGATACGCCGCGATCACTTGATTCAGCAGATCCAGCCACTGCTGCTTGCTGTAGGGATTCGCGATCCGTATGGCATCCATGCCGTTAAAGAACCGCTGCAAGTGCTGTTCTGGCCGGAACATGCGTCGCCCGTAGACCGGAATCACCTCGTACACGCCGTCGCCGAAGATGAACCCGCGGTCAAGCACTGACACCTGTGCCCGAGAGAGCGGTGTCATTGCGCCATCCAGATATACCAACGGGTCATCCATAGTCATCCATGCCTTTGAGTCTGCCGGGATTCGACCGACGAGGGACGCAAAAAATTCACTGCTGCAATAAAAAACGGCAAGCTGCCGGTTGGTCGAGCTTGCCCTTGCCGTTGGTGTGTTGACCGATTAGTGCAGCCAGAGGCGCACTGCGTCGACTGCGCGGCCAAAAATACCGGCCTGATCCACCTGTTCGAGGGATACCACCGGCAAGCTCGCCAGCACTTTGCCGTCGTTGCTCTGCACTTTCAGCAGGCCGACCTGGCTGCCCTTGTCGATAGGCGCTACCAGCGGATCCTTGCGTTCCAGCACGGGTAGCTTCATGTTGCCGGCTGCGCCTTTCGGCACGGTGACAAAAACATCCTGCATGAAGCCGACCTTCACCGTGTTCTGCGAGCCTTTCCATACGGCCGGCGTGGCGACCGGCTGGTTTTTCGCGTACAGCTTCACGATATCGAAGTTCTGGTAACCCCAGTTCAGCAGCTTCATGCTTTCCTGCGTGCGCGCCTGGTCGGACGCAGTGCCGATTACAACCGAAATCAGGCGGCGTTGGTTATTGCCGCTCGGGCGCAGCGCGCTCGCAACCAGGCAGTAGCCCGCTTCCTGCGTGTGTCCGGTCTTCAGGCCGTCGACGCTTGGATCGAGCCACAGCAGGCGATTGCGATTCGGCTGCTTGATCTTGTTGTAGGTGAAGTCCTTGACCGAATAGATCTTGAAGTATTCCGGATGATCGGTCGCACTGCGTGCAGCGAGGATCGCCAGGTCGCGTGCGGTCGAGTAATTGTTCGGATCAGGCAGGCCGTGCGCGTTGGCGAAATGCGTGGACTTCATGCCCATGCGTTCGGCTTCCTTGTTCATTAGCGAGACAAAGGCTTCTTCGGTGCCTGCGGTCGCTTCTGCCAGCGCGACGGCGGCGTCGTTGCCCGACTGGACCACGAGTCCATAGACCAGATCATGCACGCTGACCGGCACGCGCGGTTCGATAAACATCTTCGAGCTTTCGGCGTCGACCTTCCATGCGCGCGTCGAAACGGTGACCATCTGGTTCATGTCCAGGCGCTTGTCGCGCAGGGCGTCGAACACGACGTAGGCAGTCATCAGCTTGGTCAGCGAAGCGGGTTCGATGCGCATGTCCGGATTGTTTGCAGCCAGAACCTGATTGCTGGTCGCGTCGAGCAGAACCCAGGACTTGGCGGCGAGGATCGGTGCTGGAACGCCTTGCGCGAATGCGACTGAGAGCGAAAGTGCGGCAGCGACGATGGCTGCAAAGAATTTTTTCATGATGCTTCAGTAATAAACGAACGCGTGGGGCGCGTCGGGTTGAACGGAAAAGGGATAGGCCGGCATCGCGGCCTCAATGCGACCACAGTTTCACCACATGGTTCTTGATGTGGTGCAACTTGCGGTTGAAAAAATGATCGGAACCCGGCACCACAATGATCGGCAGGTCCTGCGGTCTCGCCCATTCGAACACATCCGGCAAAGGAATTGTCTCGTCCAGTTCGCCATGGATCACGATGGTGTCGGCAGGAACCGTAGGCAGCGGCCATTTGCCTGGCGCGGCGCCGACAAGCACCAAGCCTTGTGCCGGCGTGCCTTGCGCCTCCAACCGCTTCTGCAGTGTGGTTTGCACATAGGTGCCGAAGGAAAAGCCGGCGAGCGCAAATGGCAGGCCGGGATAGTGTTGCTGCATATGCGTCAGCAGCAGCGTCATATCATCTGTTTCGCCGCGGCCTCCATCGTAGGTGCCGGCGGATTGGCCGACACCGCGGAAATTCATCCGCGCGGCGACGTAGCCGAGTGCGATGAAGGCACGCGTCAGCGTATGCACGACCTTGTTGTCCATCGTGCCGCCGAACAGCGGGTGCGGATGCGCAATCAGCGCGATGCCCCGCGGCGCACCTTCCGGCAGATCCAGCGCGCATTCCAGGGCGCCGGCCGCGCCAGACAGTAAAAAACGTTGGGTTTGTGCGTTCATGCAGCGAATGTGGGATCGGGGCTGCGCATCAGATTTTCAGGCGATCGACGACGCGGCCACGCACCAGATGTTCTTCGATGATTTCGTCGAGGTCTTCGTTATCCACATAGGTGTACCAGGTGCCTTCCGGATAGACCACCAGCACCGGCCCTTCTTCGCAACGGTCGAGACAGCCCGACTGGTTGATGCGCACCTCGCCGGGACCGGCCAGCCCCAGCTCCTTCACGCGCGACTTCAGATATTTCTGCGCGGCATGCGAGCCCTTGTCGGCACAGCATTCGCGGCCGCCTTCGCGCTGGTTCATGCAAACGAACACGTGATGGGAGAAATGCGGGTGATCTTCGGGCATGGCGGGGACGGCGGCATCAAAGTCCGAAATGATACACCCGCATGCTGATCGCCGCCTTAAGCAGCACCTAGTCGATTACAGGCTTGCGGGCCTTGCGCCGGTGGATCGAATGCAGCAGGAACCACAGCGCCGATGCCGGCCACAGCAGCGAGAGGAATTGCGCGGCACCGTTGAAATTGAGGAACCGCCCTTGCACCCAGGTTTCAAGCGTCGCGACGAAGTAGGGATTGGCCGAGGCGATGTTGACGAAGACCAGTCCGATCAGTAGCAGCGTGATCGCGATGCGTCGCTGGGCGCGTGCGCCTAGAAGCAATCCGCCGCCCAACAGCAGCGTGCCGAGCAGCAGCCCGCCTTGCGCACCGGGCGTCAGCCAGACGAAGGCTTGCGAAGGCGTGAACAGCAGTGCAGAGGAAAGACTTTTCACGGCGATCGCCGCCGTGAGAAAAATAGGCAGCAGCGCTGCGCGCGGCGCTTTCTCGCGCAGCATGCATGACAGGGCGAGTAGCGCGCTGCTCATGCCGCAGGCGGTGACGATGGCTTCGATCAGCCAATATTGGCGCACCGAAAGGTCGATGCCGTTGCGCAGCCAGGCGCCGAGATCAACCGGCGTATCGAGCCACCCCGACAGCCAGTCCGACAGCACGGGCAGCGCCTGGCCGTTGCCGAACAAATAGCTCTGCGGATAGATTTGTGCCAGCGGCCACAGAGCGAACACGATCAGCCCGCGGCTGGCTTCCGGCGTGAACCACTGATCGCGTAACTGGCGCAGGCGGCTGCGTTCCATGACGAGGTGGCTGAAGCGGCTGCCGATCAGTGCGCCGATCACCACGCCCAGACTGTTCGTCGCGAGATCGAGGTTCGAGGCGACGCGGTTCGGTAGCAGCGTCTGCGTCGCTTCCATCGCGCCGGACAGCAGCACGCCGAACACGATCGCCAGCATGATGGCACCGCCTCGCCGTACCTGCGGGTATAGCGCAAAGACGACCAGCACGCCGAGTGGAATATAGCCCAGCACATTGGTCACGAGATCGAAGCCGGTCCAGTAGCGCGGCATGCCGGCGAACAGATAGGCCTGCAAAGGCACGCCCATGTCCTGCCAGCCGGAGAACGGGTAGAGACTGGCGTAGACGATCAGCAGCACATAGGCTAGCAAGCCGGCACGTGCGAAGATCGACGCATGCGCCGCAGGGTTCTGCGGCGCCGATGGAACGGCCTCGTCCACGCTTATTTTTTCGGTGGCAGGTTCGCTAGCCATGCTGCGATGTCGTCAATGATTGCATCGCTGGCTGTTGCCAGCGCTGCCACGCCGCCGCGCGCATCCGAAGTATCTGCAGGAATGTCGCGGACAAACATCTTTTGCGCGCGCAGGAAACGGCCGTCGAACAGCGAGGCGCGAATGGCAATATGGGCGCTGCTGCGGTCCGCACGGTCGAATACTTGCGAGAAGTCGTCCGCTTCAATGTAAAGCACCGGCAGGTTCAGCGCACCGTCCGAAGCCGGCACGACAACGCCGCCTGCCTGCGACAGGCGAGATTTCAAACGCTGCACGAACAGCTGGCCGGGCGGCATGGCCCATTTGCTATCGGCATATGCGCGCGGCTGCTGGTCATTCGCATAATTCAGGCGATAGAACATGCGCGGACTGTCAAGCCAGGCCGGCACGCGCACCTCGCCAACGCTGATGGCCGGCAGGGCAGGCGCGGCGGACGACGCGGCGGATGAAACGGCGCGCAAGGGGCCGAGGTCATAGGTGCTGCTGTTGTCCGGCTTGGCGGCGCAGGCGGACAGCAGCAGGCCTACGGCCAGCATCAGCGCAGCGAGAAGTGGTCGAGTATGCATGGTCAGCGGCTCCCCTTGTCGTTGGCGGCGGGCGCGCTGAAGCCGGCCTCGCCCGGACCCGGCGTTTCGCGATCGGCGCCAAACAGAATACTTTGCGGTTTGTGATTGAAGTTGTCCAGCGCGCGGTTCAGCGAGCGCATCGAGGTGCGCGCTTCCGAGATCAGCGGCACCGCCTGATATTCGATCATGTTGGCGGCGGAACCGACCTTGTCGACCGCGCCATCCAGTCCGGTCAACAAGCCGTCCGGTGCATTGATACGCGTTGCGATGTCGTTCAGGTTGGTCGTCAGCGTGGTCGCGTTGTCGGACAGGCGATTGATCGAGGTCAGCGTGCTGTCGGCGCGGTCGGCAATGCGCGGCAGGCGATCGACCGTCGGCTGCAGCCGCGTGGCGAGACGATCGATGTCGTCAGCAGCGCGGCTGACGTTGTTGAACGCTTGCATGATCGCCTGCTGGTTCTCCTTGGCCAGCAGCGTGTTCAATTGTGCGGCGACTTGTTGCGTCTGTTCGAGGATGGCCAGACCGCGCATCTGCAGCGTATCGAGCAGGCTGGGGCGCAATTCGATGCGCGCCACCTTTTTCTTGGATGACGGCATCATGGCGGGATTTTTGCCGTCATCGTCCAGCTGTACATAGGCCAGGCCGGTCACACCCTGGTAGCTCAGTGTAGCGAAGGTCGAATGCGTGATCGGCGTATTTTTGGCGACGCTGAAGCGAATCAGAATCTGGCCCGGCACTTTGGGATCGAACAGCACCTCGTCCACGCGGCCCACATCCAGACCGCGATAGCGCACCGCCGCTTGCGGCGACAGACCGGGCACCGACAGCGTGGTCGCAATTTCGTAGGGCACGCGTTCCTCGCGATCGCGGTTGAACCACATAGCGATCAGCACGGCGGCCACCAGCAACGCGATGGTGAAGATGCCGGCGATCAATGCGTGTGCCTTATTTTCCATATTGCGTTTCCGTCAGATTCTTCATGATCGTCTCGTCAGGCCGTTCCTGTTCGTCGGGCATCGCCTCGATTGCGCGCAAGCCGCGCTCGCCGCGGAAGAAGCTTTCGATGAACGGATGCTTGAATTCCACCACCTTGCCCGGTTCGCAGTAGGCGATGATATGCCGGTCCGCCAGCACTGCAACGCGTGAGGAAAGCGCGAACAAGGTGTCGAGATCGTGCGTGACCATCACTACCGTCAGGCGCATTTCCTGATGCAGCGAGCGGATCAGGTCGACGAAGCCTTCCGACGCATTCGGATCGAGACCGGCAGTCGGCTCGTCGAGGAACAGCAATTCCGGATCCAGCGCCAGCGCGCGCGCCAGCGCCACACGCTTGATCATGCCGCCGGACAGATCGGCCGGCATCTTCAGCGCATGCTCGGGGCCGATGCCGGCCATGCTCAATTTCATCAGCGCGGCATCGCGGATCAATTCCTTCGGCAGCACGCGCAGTTCGCGCAGCGGTTGCGCCACGTTGTCGAACACGGTCAGTGCTGAATACAGCGCGCCATGCTGGAACAGCATACCCCAGCGCGTGCGCAAGCGCTGCAGATCGCGCGGGTCGGCGGTGCAGATATCCTCGCCGAATACGCGCACGCTGCCGGCCGCCGGATGCGTGAGGCCGACCATGTGCCGCAGCAGCACCGTCTTGCCGGTGCCGGAACCGCCGACCAGCGACACGATTTCTCCCTGGTTGATGCGCAGATTCAGGTTGTCGTGCACCAGAGCATCGCCGAACTGCGTGCGCAGGCCTTCGATCTCGATGATCGGCGTGGTACCCGGCGTCGACTGGTTCGGATCGCAATCCATCAGAACCCCACATCGGTAAAAATGATGGCAAACACAGCGTCGGCCAGGATCACGATCGTGATGGCGGTCACAACCGACAAGGTCGTGCCTTGACCGAGACTCTCGGTGTTGGCCTTGATGCGCAGGCCGAAATGGCAGGCGACCAAAGCGATCAGCCCGCCAAATACAACGCCCTTGCCAAGACCGATCCAGTAATTCGCGAGCGGTACGGCATCGGGCAGGTTCTGCACGAAATACTTCAGCGTCAATCCGAGCTCGGTACGCGCTGCCGCCATGCCACCGAGCAGCGCCATGGCGTCCGTCCACACGATCAGCAAGGGCATCGAGATCGCCAGCGCAATCACGCGCGGCATGATCAGGCGGTAACCGTGCTGCATGCCCATCACGAGCATTGCATCCAGTTCTTCGGTCACGCGCATCACGCCTAATTGCGCGGTGATCGCGGAACCCGAGCGGCCGGCCACCAGGATCGCCGCCAGCAGCGGGCCGAGTTCGCGGATCACGCTCATCCCCAGAATATTGACCAGATAGACGTCGCCGCCAAACTGATGCAATTGCTGCGCAGACAGATAGGACAGCACGACGCCGATTAAAAATCCCACCAGCGCCGTAATGCCGAGCGCCTGATAGCCGGTGTGAAAAATGCTGGCAGAAATTTCGCGCCAGGGCCCGCGCCGCCAATCCGCGAGAAAGCGGCCGAGATCGAGCATCAGCTGGCCGATCAGCGTGATGAAGTCCAGCGCATGGTCGACGATGTTGGCCTTGACGTCGTGCAGCGCCGCCAGCGAATACCAGTGCCGCTTCGGCGGTTTTTTCAACTGCAGCGTCCCGGTCTCTTCCAGGCGCTGGAAGAAGGTTTCGTATTGCGGCGGCATGGTCAGCTGCGAGGGACGCTTGTGGCGCCAGGCATTCCACAGCAGCTGCGCGCCAATGGTGTCGAGCGCTTCGATCTGCGACAGATCCCAGTGCACGGTGCCGGCGTCCGGCACGGACTTGAGCTTGGCGTGCAAAATCTGCACGATGCCGTCCCGCGTCAGCGCGCCAACCTGCCAGAGACCGGCGGCGCGAACGGTGTGCGTACCCTCAAGTTGCAGCGTCGGCGGAGTAGGAGAGGCCATGAGGAGCAGTGTAAGGGAGAACGGGCTCCGTCGTCATCCGGCGCCTTCCTACACGGAAAACCGATTCCCTCCGCATATCGCGCTGCGCGCCGGCTCGCTACAATGCGGACATGACTTGCCTTATTTCACCGGGAATTTCCGCCGAACGCATTGCAGCCTTGTGCGGCGCGGCTGCGCAACGCATGGACATTCGCGTGGTGGCGCAGACCGGTTCCACCAACGATGATCTGCTGGCTGAAGTCCGCACGCTGGAACGGCCGGTACTGCTGTGGGCGCTGGCGCAGCACGCCGGTCGCGGCCGCGCCGGCCGAAGCTGGCATGCGGCGGAAGGGGCGACGCTGACCTTTTCGCTGGCATGGAAGTTCGCGTTGCCGCTGCATGCGCTGGCCGGCTTGCCGCTGGCGGTCGGCGTGACGGTGGCCGAAGTGCTGGCATCGTATGCGGTGGATGTGCGTCTCAAATGGCCGAATGATCTGCTGCGCGATGGCCGCAAGCTGGGAGGCGTGCTGATCGAAGCGGTTCGCGACGCGCAGGCCTGCTGGGCGGTCATCGGTATCGGCATCAATATGGCGATGCCGGACGAAGAGATCGCTGCGATTGCCGCGGCCGCGCCTGAGCTTCAGGACGATCGCGCACAGGTGATTGCGGCACTGGCGACGACGCTGGCAGAGAATCTGACGGTGTTCGAGCAGCAGGGGTTTGCCGCTTTCGCCGCACGCTGGAATGCGCGGCACGCGCATGCGGGAAGGCACGTCAATATCGTCGATCATGGTACGGTGCTGCACAGCGGCCGTGCCAGCGGCGTGGATGCTCACGGGCGTCTGTTGCTGCAAACGATGCAAGGTGAAGTGGCCGTGGTGGCAGGCGACGTATCGCTGCGCGCGACAGAAAACTAAGGGGAGAGCAACATGCTGCTGCTGGTGGATGCAGGCAATACGCGCGTCAAATGGGCGCTGATCGACCGTTCGCAGCCGCAGCAGCCGCTCGGGCAGTGGCACGCCTCCGGCTCGGTCGCACGCGCCGATGCCGATGAACTGGTCGAGGTATGGCGTCGCTACAAGATCGGCCGCGTGCTGCTGTCCAATGTCGCCGGCCCCAACATGCGCGACGCACTGGAAAACGCGGTGCTGCGCGCGCTCGGCACGCGGCCGGTCGCGCTTGAGTGGTTCACGTCGTGCGAGGAACTGGGCGGCGTGCGCAACGGCTATCTGAATCCGCCGCAACTGGGTTGCGACCGCTTCGCTTCGGCGATCGGCGCGTATGCGCTCTTTCCGGATCGCCCTTTGATCGTCGCCACATGCGGCACGGCGACCACGGTCGATGCAGTCAGCGCGAACGGCGTCTTCATCGGCGGCATGATTCTTCCCGGTTTGGGCACCATGGCCAGCTCGCTGGCGAAGAACACCGCGCAACTGCCGGACGTTGCGCTGCACACCGATCTCGATCATCCGTTTGCCAACCATACCAATGCCGCGATCGTCAGCGGCTGCCTGGCAGCGCAGGCGGGAGCGATTGAACGTGCGGTCGCCGCACACGCGCGCGCCAATCCGGAGCAGCCAGTTTCCTGTATTCTGGCGGGCGGCGCGGCTGACCTGATCGCGCCGCATCTGAACGTCGCGCACGAGCGCGTGGACAATCTCGTGCTGATTGGCCTGCAATCGGTCGCCACTCACGTTTCTTCAACATGCTGAAATTCACGTTCTGGTTGCTGCTGCTCATCAACGCCGGTTTGCTGGCCTTCCAGCAAGGTTATTTCAATGACCTGTTTCCGTCGACGCGTGAGCCTTCGCGTCTGAACCAGCAATTGAATGCGGACAAGTTAAGTCTTCTATCACCCAGCGAGGCGGCGGCGCCGAGAGCCGCGGCACCTGCGGCGACATCCGTAGCCGCAGCGCCGGTTGCTGCCTCCGCGCCGGTGGCGGCTTCTGCACAAGCGTGCGTTG
Organism: Oxalicibacterium sp.; assembly: GCA_036263255.1. GTDB lineage: Bacteria > Pseudomonadota > Gammaproteobacteria > Burkholderiales > Burkholderiaceae_D > Oxalicibacterium. Next base: position 9,411 of record DATAHI010000179.1, read on the forward strand.
AAATCGGCGCCTTCGACGATGCCGAAGCGAAGCGCTTCGAAGCGCAGCTTGCGCCATTGGCACTCGGCAATCGGCTGACGCGCCGTACCGTGCAGGAAGCTTCGCGCTACATCGTCTACATCCCGCCGCAGGGCAGCAAGGACGCGGCCGATAAAAAGGTGGCCGAGCTGAAGCATCTCGGCATCGATGACTTCTTCGTGATACAAGACGCGTCACCGTTGCAATGGGGTGTGTCGCTCGGTGTGTTCAAAAGCGAGGAGGCGGCACGCAAGCAGTTGGCGATGCTGAACCAGAAAGGCGTGCGATCGGCGCGCGTTGGTCCGCAGGGCACAGGACCGAGCCGAGCCGTATACCAGTTGCATGGACTCGACGCTGCGGCCCAAGCCAGCTTGCAAAAGATCAGGCAGAACTTTCCGCATCAGGACTCGCGCGACTGCTCGTAGCGCAATGTTGAGCGATCCTGCCTAGGCAGGCCGGGCACAGACAGGCGGCTCCGTTCAGCGACTCGCGCGGCAATGCCGGCAAGGACATGCACCAGCATGGCGCGGATTCTTCTCCTTTTTGCGTGCACGTAAATTGCGTGTGGCACTGCGGGCACCGGCTCATTCATTTCTCCTTCATTTTCTGCACACAGTTCTTCCGACAGTATGGGCTGACAAGTGGTGTCGTCCGTAGCATACGGACGCAAATTTTCAAAAGCTCGGCCGCAAAAAGAAAGGCCATTCCCTGTAAAATCGCGGTCAAATCTATTCAGGACCCGAAATGAACGACTTTACCGCACCGCCTGCCGATCATTCCCTCATATCGCCCGAGAGCAAGGCACAGATTTTGGCGGAAGCGCTGCCGTACATCCGCAAATTCCACGGCAAGACGATTGTCGTCAAATACGGCGGCAACGCAATGACGGAAGAACGTCTGAAGCACAGCTTTGCGCGCGACGTGATCCTGCTGAAACTGGTCGGCATGAATCCCGTGGTCGTGCATGGTGGCGGTCCGCAGATCGACAATGCGCTGAAGAAGATCGGCAAGCAGGGTACCTTCGTGCAAGGCATGCGCATTACCGACGAAGAGACAATGGAAGTCGTCGAATGGGTGCTGGGCGGCGAAGTGCAGCAGGACATCGTGATGCTGATCAATCACTACGGCGGCCAGGCGGTGGGGCTGACCGGCAAGGACGGCGGCCTGATCCGTGCACGCAAGATGCAGATGCCGGACAAGGAACATCCTGGCCTGTTCCTCGACATCGGTTTCGTCGGCGAGTTCGAGGCGATCAATCCGGCTGTCGTGAAAGCGCTGCAGGACGACGCCTTCATCCCGATCATTTCGCCGATCGGTTTCGGT